>JAXDJR010000098.1:0-13225 GCA_034667545.1 Actinomycetota bacterium | reverse complement strand
CCTAACCAAGCCGCAGGGAGACTTGTAGACAAAACGATCAGTGGATAAGGCTACAAAAGATCTTCGAGGGCCGTCCGCAAGAGAGCCTCGCGGGCTTGCCGCGACAGCGCCAGCAGCTCCCGCACCGATTGCGCAGTTTGCTTTCCTGCCTCTTCCCTATCGCGCCGGCGACTGGCGGGGAGAACGATCTGCTGAATAAAGCTGGCCTCCCGGTCAGCGCTCTGCTTGAACATCCGCAGATGCCGGGGTTCGACGCCAAAGGTCATGAACTTCGCGGCCGCGGTAACGAGGGCCAGGTCGTTCGCATCGTAGGAGTCTCGCTCGGACAAGATCCCGAAGTCGATGAGCGCGTTCATCTGCCGGTCCTCGAGTCCAGCGGCAGAAACCAGCTCGGCCTTGTTCATCTGAACCCCGGTGAGATCCACCGTGGATCCGGGCGTCTCCGCTGGCTCGCGCGTCTCGGGTGGCGAGGCGGCTGCCCTGCTTGCAGATGGTGCGGGCGGGGCCGGGTCCTCCCCGTTGGCCGAGGCGTCACTCAAACGCTGCTTGATCACCCTCAGCGGAAGGAAGTGGTCACGCTGAAGAGCCAGGATGTAGCGGAGACGGGCCACGTCGGTGTCGTAGAACTTGCGGTACTTCGAGCCCGTCCTTTCGGGCGCGATCAGGCCTTCGGCCTCGAGGAAGCGAATCTTCGAGATGCTGACATCGGGAAAATCGGGTCGCAACAGATCGAGAACCTCTCCGATACTGAGATAGTCCCGAGTGCGGGCAAGCGGCATGCGCCTAGCTCCCCGCCAGGAAAACGAGCTTGAACTTGCCCACCTGTATCTCGTCTCCCGAGCGCAACGCGGCGTCTTCGACTCTTTCTCGGTTGACGTAGGTGCCGTTAAGGCTGCCGACATCGGCGAGCGAAAAAGAAGCACCGTCCCGGCGGATCTCGGCGTGTCTGCGCGAGACGGTGATGTCGTCCAGGAAGATGTCGCTGTCGGGATGGCGCCCGATCTCGGTCACGTCGGTGTCCAGGAAGAACTTGCTCCCCGCGTTGGGCCCTCGCTTAACGATAAGGACGCCCCGATCGCCCTCCAGCTCATCGGCGGTGACGTGCACCTCTTCTTCGAGGTCCGTCTCCAGCTCGCTTGTCTGGAACGTGATCGTCGTATCGCTGCCGCCGGCTTCAGTGAGGGCCGCGCCGCACGACGAGCAGAAGTTCGATCCCTCGGGGTTCTTGTGACCGCAATTCGTACAGAACATGAGGCCGAGACCCTAAAGGAAAACTTTAACGTTAGTCAAGCACCTGCTCCTTCAACCTGCCGGCGGTAGTCCTCGGCTGACATCAGCGCCGAAAGATCCACGCCCTGGGCGTCGATCGCAACCAACCAGCCGCTGCCGTAGGGATCGCTGTTGATCAGCTCGGGGTTGTTTTCCACCTCGGCGTTCTTTGCAACTACCGTGCCTGAGACGGGGCTGAAGACGTCGGACACGGACTTGGTGGACTCCACCTCGCCCAGGGGCTGTCCCTCCGTCACGGTCGCCCCGCTTTCCGGCAGACCGACGAAGACGACGTCTCCGAGCTGATCCTGGGCATAGTCAGTGATGCCGACGAGGATCCGCCCACCCTCCTCTCGTGCCCACTCGTGCTTACTCGTGTAACGCCGGTCCTCCGGAACTTCGCTCACCGCGCTCCTCTCTTAGGGGACAAGTCGCTATGTCGATAACTCGACCTTGATGTCATCCGTCAGAAGCTCGCAAACGGGCAGCGATCTCGGTGCCGTACATGTAAGTCGCCACCCAATACAGAGCAGCGCCCAGAAGCACCAGTGAAAACCCGATCTCGTGGGCAGCCCGATGCCACGACACGCTGGTCGCGGACACTGCCAGCCAGGTGAGACCGAAGAGGAGGAGCGCAGTAGCCGACTTTCCCATGAAGTTGACGGGAATCTTCCCCACGCCCCGCCGCCCCAGGAGTGGGTATACGGAGAGCACCAGGAGGTCTCGGGCGATGACGACCACTGCCAGCCACCAGACCAGGGTCCCTTTCACTACCAGCATCACGGCAAGGGCGAGGATGAAGACGCGGTCCGCAAGTGGGTCCAGGAATTTCCCCAGCTCGCTGACCTGTCCGAGCCGGCGAGCGATCAGGCCGTCGAAGAAATCGGTCCACGCCGCGCATCCGTAGATGATTACTGCGGGGTTGGTGTGCCCCGAGATGAAGAGGCCAACGAAGACCGGGACCGTCGCCAAACGGAGCCCCGACAGAACATTGGGAACAGTGAGCCATCTTTGCTCTGAGGGGGCAACTGGCTCATCGGAGCCGATCGCAACCGCGGGCGGTACCTGGTCGTCCAGCAAGTCGGGACGGCCGGATTTGAACCGGCGACCCCTGGTCCCCCAGACCAGTGCGCTGCCAAACTGCGCCACGTCCCGAGCTGGGAATCATAGCGAGCCTGCCCCATGGAGACTTGTCGATATAGAGACATGTCTTCAGCTGCAGGAAGTGCCCTTATGGGCCTGCAAACGCAAATGGGAACACAGCACAGCGTCTCCGAGCCTCTGCTTCAGGGGGAGGCGTTACGTCTAGGCCTCACCTTGACCTCGAACCTTATTGGACTCCCGGAGAAGGGCTCGAAAGCGCGGATCTGGTGCTCCAGGAAGCGGACATAGTCGGTCTGCAGCTGACCGTTCGTGAACAACAGCACCGTCGGCGGCGCCACCCGAGCCTGTACGGCGTAGAGCACCCGGATCGCCCGTCCCCGGGTGCGGGCGTGCGGCCTGCGCTCTTGCGCAGCCGCGATGAGCTCGTTGAGAAGCGCAGTCGTCAGCCTGCGACGATGGGACGCCAGCGAGCTCTCGATGACGGGCATCAGTTTGTCCAGACCCCTCCCCGTCCGAGCCGAGGTACGAACCGATGTTGCCCAGTCGAGAAAGCGAAGCTCGTGGTCCAGATCTCTCTCGAGTCTCTGGCGATCGGTCACCTCTGGAGTGGCCAGGTCCCACTTGTTGATAGCGATCACGCACGCTCTGCCGTGCTCGACTATCTCCTCGGCGATCCGTTGGTCGTGAGCGGTTACACCTTCGGCCGCGTCGACAACCAGCAATGCGAGATCCACCCGGGATAGGGTCCGGCGCGACCTCAAGAAGGCGAAGTACTCGATGGGATCTTTGATCTGCACCTGCCGCCTCATACCGGCGGTGTCGACGATCCGCAGCTCTCGGGTGCCTTCGGCGGTTGGAACCTCCAGGTATGAATCGACGGGATCTCGAGTGGTTCCCGCAACCGGATCGACGATCGCTCGGGACTCCCCCACCAGCGCGTTCAGGATGGAGGACTTCCCAACGTTGGGACGTCCGACGATCGCCATAGAAGCCCAGGCTCGATCGATGTCGGTGGTCTGGCGAGGGAGCCGCGCGACGACCTTCTCCAGGAAATCGCCGGACCCCCGTCCATGGAGGGCTGAGAGCGGAACTGGATCTCCCAAGCCGAGACGGTAGAAGGCTGCCGCGGCCGGCTCGTCACGCGGATCGTCGACCTTGTTGACGGCCACGATGACCGGCTTGGCGGATCGACGCAGCTCTGCTGCGACCACTGCGTCGTCTTCCAACGGTCCGGATATCGCGTCCACGACGAGCACGATCAGATCTGCGGTATCGATGGCCACCTGGGCTTGCTCCACGATCCGAACGTCCAGCCCCTGGGGGCCCGGTTCCAGCCCACCTGTGTCCATGATCTCGAACTGGGTTCCCGACCACTCTGCAGCGAATGCGCTGCGATCTCGGGTCACCCCGGGAGTCTCTTGGACGATGGCTTCTTGCCGCCCCAGAACGCGGTTGACGAGTGACGACTTTCCGACGTTCGGCCGGCCCACTACAGCCACCACAGGCAAGCGAGCGCTCATCGCCGACCTAGCCGCCCATGGATGATCTCCAGAACATCGCTGACGACCTCGGCCAAGGTCCTGTCGCTCGTGTCGATCATCACCGCGCCTGGCGCAGGTTTCAGAGGCGAGTCAGGTCGAACGGAGTCTGCACGGTCGCGCCTGGTCAAGGCCTCTTCGATCGACTGCACTGTCCGTTCGTCGTCGGGCAAAGCCAGCTGCTCTCGCCGGCGCCGGGCGCGCACCGGCGGAGAAGCCGTGAGGTAGAGCTTGACCTCTGCCCCCGGCGCCACCACAGTGCCGATGTCTCTACCCTCCATCACGACGTCGGCCCCTCGCACCACCTCTCGCTGTCTCGCCGCAAGAGCACCGCGAACGCCCGGATACCTAGCGACCACCGAGGCTGCGGTGCCCACGCCCGGTTCCCGCAAGCGGCCCTGGTCGGCTTCGGGAGGGTCGAGGTCCAGTGCTGCGGCAAGGGACGGAGCGAGTGCTTCCACTTTCTCTTGATCAGATGGATCGATCCCTCGCTCCAGCATCGAGAGTGCGATGCTCCGGTACATCGCCCCGGTGTCCAGGTAGCGGAAACCCAGCGCCGCAGCGACCGCCCGAGCTACCGAGCTCTTACCCGCTCCGGCAGGGCCATCGATGGCGATCACCGTCACTTGACACCCCCTCTGGCCCGACGTGCCCATGGTCGTAACCGTCGCCCCGCTCTATGTGAATCCACATAAGTAACCGTGTACTTCAGCTTCATCTCCCCGAGTCTCTTCGGCCAATGTTCTGGCCAACGGCTGTCCGGCTAGCATCCCACTTGACGGGCGGGACCGTCCGCCTGCGAAACCCCGCTCCCAATCTCGGCCCCTGACCTCGCTCCCTCGAACGGGCCCGGAGGCCGGGACCTCCCAATCCCAATCTCAGTTGATTTATCGATAAATCACTTTGAGTCTTTGTTGCTAAATGTCCTAAGCCTCCGCTGCATTGGTGCTAATCGGACCAGGCCCCCACAGGCCGGCGCGGCCACCTCGGAGGCTTGGGAGCTAACAAGCATCAGGAGCGGCGGGGCACAGCGTCGTCCGCACGTTTGGCCGAGGGGGAAGGATCGGTCTGCGCGTGAGATGCTCTCCCCTGGAGGTACAGGAGAGCCACGTGGCGGGATAGACCGGCTCAGGGGTTCGTGCTCAGCGTGCTCGACGGTGGCCGATTACCCCGGCAGCTGCGGGGTGGTCACCCGTAACCTCTGAAGCTAAAGTCGAGGGTTAGCTCTCTCAGTCGCTCCTTTGTCCCCCCACCCATCTCCGCCGGCGACCAGGGACGGGTCTCACGCAAAGAGGTCTCCCGAGCTGAATGGCACCGTGCGGGCCAAGATTTGCCCCCTCGCTATCGGGGAGAGATCGTCGAAGCACTCTCCCCAGATGCCGTTCCTCTGACGGTCCGGCGCCCCGGTGTCCAGCGGTACTCGGCCGCCGGTCCGCCTGAACCCTTTGAGTGTCTGGCCACCAACGAGGGGGCCGATACGAGGAAACCGTCTTGGGCATGGTTGAACGCATGAGTTCCCGAGGGGGCGTGACTTGGGGCGCAGGCGCAGAGGTCCCTCACAGAGCAGGCTGCCAGGCGTCGACACAGATCCCAACCCGGTGTGCAGCGGGATCTCCACAGAGGAAATCAACTTAGTGACATAGCTACTAATCCACTCCAATGGCTGAGCCAAACTCCAGCGTGGGTGGGCAAAGAAATGCTTGTCGACAAGTGGTCAAGTATGCAAATCGCTGCTTCCGGGATGCGGTCTGCGGAAGCGGACGACGAACTGATGCCCCTCCTCCGACTGCCCCCGCTTCGAGAGACTCCACACCCTCACTCCGGCCTGCTCACCGCCTCGTACAGGCTCCGGACCTCCTGCGGGGCTAGCCGGCGAGCGGTGCCCGCCTTGAGTCTTCCGAGCTGGATCGGGCCCACCGCGGTCCGAACCAAACGTTGGACCTTGTGCCCACAGGCCTCGAACATGCGCCGGACCTGACGATTCCTACCTTCGGTTATGGAAATCTCGACTAAACAAGCCCCCGGGCGCCGGTCTAACAAGTGGACCTGGGCCGGGGCGGTGACGCCGTCCTCCAGCTCGATACCCTTCGACAAGCTCTTGAGCTCCCCTGATGACAGGTGTCCCGATAGCTCCGCCAGGTAGGTCTTCGAAACCCCGTAACTTGGATGGGTCAACCTGTGGGTGAGGATGCCGTCGTTCGTCAGCAGGAGGGCCCCTTCGGTAGCAATGTCCAAGCGGCCAACCGGCCAGACACGTTGAGGCGGCTCGATGAGATCCAACACCGTCTCGCGGCCCTCAGGATCATCGGCGGTCGTCACTACACCTTCAGGCTTATTCATCAGGTAGTACAGGAGATCGGGCTGGAGGGGCACATACGAACCATCGACTTCCACTTCATCGTTAGAAGGATCAACCTTGCGTCCCAACCGGGCGACCTCACCGTTGACCCTGACCCGCCGCTGCTCGATCAGCCGTTCGACCGAGCGACGCGATCCCAGGCCGGCCCGCGCCAGCACCTTCTGCAACCGCTCGGGACCGGTAGACGCGGGAGGAGAGCTCACCTTAGAGATGATGTCTCACGCGTTGGGCGAGAGCTTCGCCTCCATGTCTTCAACCGTCTCGAGACTGGGCATGAACCCGCTGAGCGGAGGCAGGTCCTCGATGGAGCGGAGCCCAAGCCGCTCCACCACCAGATCGCTGACCGTGAACAGGACCGGACCGCCTGGTCCCCCCTCGCGGCCGTGGTCGACCAGGAGGCCCCTTTGCTCAAGGGTCTTCACCACCCCATCGGAGTCCACTCCCCTGATATCGGAGATCTGGGCCCGCGATACCGGTTGCCGGTAAGCGACGATGGCCAGAACCTCCAGTGCCGCCCCCGTAAGACGCGCGTGACGATGACTCTGGACAAAGCGCTCTAGCCATGGGGCGCAATCGGGGCTGGTATAGAGCCGCCATCCCCCCGCCACCTCCCGAAGCACGAAACCTCTGTTGTCGGCGCTGTACTCGGCGGCGATCTCACCCAAGACCCTCTCGATCTCCGCAGTGGGCCTTTCGAGCACTTCGCCCATCAAGCCGGCGGAGACCGGTTCGTCGGTGAGAAGCAAGATGGCTTCGAGGACCTTCCGATCGGCGACGCTCATAGATTCCCTCGGGCATCGAGGCTGTATTCGTCGGCCTCGACGACTGCGCTCTCGACGTCCACTTCACCCGTCCAGGTGGCGTGGATGTCACCGAAGCGCTGCGCCTGCTCGAGCGATACGGCACCAGACTTCAGCAGCTCGAGCAAGGCCAGGAAGCGAACTATCACCGACATCCTGTCGTCGCTTCCCTCGCAGAGGTCTTCGAAGGACAGTGTTCCTGCACGCTGAAGGCGGTCGCCGACCTCGGCTATCGCATCTCTCACCGAGACCCTGATGGGAGTGAGATGTGAAGTGTCGAGGACCGGAACTGGTTTGGTGGCAAGGGCCCTGCCGGCTGCCCGGGCGAGCCTGGCGGGAGTGACCTTTTGCAATAGGTCAGGGGAGACGTCCAAAAATTGGGCCTCGAGAGCCACCTCGCGGCCGTGGTAGGCGGCGCCTTCCTCGAGCGCCGCAGCGATCCACGCGCCTGCCTCGCGGAAGGTCGAACACTCGATCAAGCGGGCGAGGAGAAGGTCGCGCTCCTCGAGAAGCTCGAGATCGGAACCCTCCCCCACCGGGGATGGCAGCAACCGGTTGGACTTCAGCTCGAGAAGAGTGGCAGCAACGAGCAAGAAGCCGGTGGTTAACTCCAGATCGAGCGTTTCCATGCCGGCGACGGCGTTCAGGTATTCGTTAGTGATCGTCGACAGCGACACGTCATAGATCTCCACCCGCTGCCGGGTGATGAGGTGAAGCAGGAGGTCGATGGGTCCCTCGAAAACGTCGAGCTTGACTTGGTAAGCCACGGCCCCCTCTATCGATTTGTCGACTTGTACACAGAAAGCTCGCTCAAGCTGCTCAGAAGCCTACGGGTGCGCCCCGCTGGACACCCGGCTTTCGAGCAGACCCACCCGCCCTCGCACGCGAGAGATGGTTCGCTCCGCTTCGGCGGCGGCTCGCTCCGCTCCCCTTGCCAGGAGGTCGTCGAACTGGCTCTGATCGTCCATAAGCTCGGTGTAACGCTCGTGTATGGGGCGCAGTCGTTCGGTCACGACCTCGATCAGAGCGCTCTTGAAGTCTCCATAACCCGAGCCCGCGAAGCGATCCTCCAACTCAGAGACAGGCACCTTCTCGAATAGCGAAAAGATGGTTAGAAGGTTCGAGAGGGCAGGCTTGTCGACCCCGGCCCGCACCTCTCTGCCGGAGTCGGTCACGGCGGCACGTAATTTCCTGCTGATCTCATCCGGAGGGTCGACAAGGTCCAGGCTCGCCATCGGCCTGTCGTCCGACTTGCTCATCTTCTGGCCGGGGTCGTCCAGAGCCATGATCCTCGCGCCCGCCTCGGGGACGATGGGCTCCGGTAGTACGAATGTCTCCCCCAGCAGAGAGTTGAATCGACCCGCGATGTCCCGCGTGAGCTCCACGTGCTGACGTTGGTCGTCCCCTACCGGAACGAGATCGGTGTCGTAGAGCAATATGTCGGCCGCCATGAGGGCCGGGTATACGAAGATTCCCGCCCCCACCGATTCCCCCTCTTTAGAGCTCTTGTCCTTATATTGGGTCATGCGCCGCAGCTCGCCCATCCTCGCCAAGCACGTCAACAACCAAGCAAGCTCTGTGTGGGCCGGGACGTGGGATTGCACGAACAGCACAGCTCGCTCGGGGTCCACCCCGCAGGCCAGAAGCTCGGCTGCTTTGACCATCGTGTTGCGTCGGAGCTCGGCGGGGTCCCACGGGGTGGTGACCGCGTGCAGATCGACGACACAATAGAAGGTGTCGTAACTCTCCTGAAGCGCCACCCAGTGCTCGATAGCGCCGAGGTAATTGCCTATGTGGCCGGCGCCCGTCGGCTTGATCCCGCTGAAGACTCTGTGGGTGGGTGAATCTCTAAATGTCCGGTTCAGGCTTATCCCCTCTCGGTTGCGCAGCGCGCTGCCTACAATAGCCGCCTCATGTTAGGCATCCTTCAGGAGTCCCCGCTCGCCTTTGTCCTGCTCGCAGCGGCTCTTCTCGAGGCGATCGCACTACACGAATTCGCCCATGCCCTTGCTGCCGACCTTCAAGGCGACCGCATGCCCCGCGCCATGGGCAGGCTGACCCTCGATCCCTCCAAGCACCTCGACCCCCTTGGGACCCTCTGCATCTTGCTGGTCGGCTTCGGGTGGGGGAAACCGGTGCCATTCCGCCCCGAAGCTATGTCCTCACGCAGGTTCGGAGCTGCGATCGTCGCCCTGGCCGGACCCATGATGAACCTGGTTCTCGCGATCGTGACCGCACTGGTCATCCGTACGACGGGCGTAGCCACCGGTCCCCTCGGCACCTTTCTTCAAAACTTCCTCATCATCAATGTGCTGCTGGCGGTCTTCAACCTGATCCCATTGCCGCCGCTGGACGGCTCGAGGCTGCTGACGATCTTTCTGCCTCCCGACAAGCAGAACGTCATCTTCTTCCTCGATCGTTATGGCTTCATGATCCTCTTGGCGCTTCTGCTGATCGTGGGGACCAACATCCTCAATCCCGTCTTGAACCCCATAACTGCAGCCATCCAGCACCTCGCAGGGCTTCGCTGACCCCGCCACATCTCCATGTCTAGTTTAGGTCTATACTCCTTTAGCATGACTGGACGTGAGGGCTACCGGCAGGCTCAGAGAGCACGATCGCCTTCTGACCCGGGCTCGTCATACCGGAGCGGGGTCTGGCAAGATCCGCAAACTCGCGCGAAAGCGAGGCACCGGGTCAGGTCTTCCAGAATGCCGTCGGTGCGTCCCGTGATACCCCGCAACGACTCGCCCGTCGACTTCGAGATATATCGCTAAGTAACTAAAAGGACTTGGCGTCAAGTCTGCTAACCGTCCTCTGAGCGTGCAGACCGATCTCCAGGGGCGAGATCGGAGGTCTACTTATTGACTCGCTACCTTGGCGATAAATAGACAAGGCACCTCCGGCTCAACAACTATGTGCGAGGTCGCTGCTGAAAGCGCGCCTCTTCTCACAGTCGGCAGCCTCCGGTTCAGCCGAGGCTTGCGCCGTCGCGGGCCCCGGGCTCGCTGGTAGTGCAGTTTCGATGGAACGGCATCCGGGCCCGCAGGAGATCGACTGGCCTAGGGGGAGCCTCTCGAGGCAACGGCGATCGGACACCAAAGAGTAAACGTGTACTTCACGCTTCTGGTTAATGTCCGAGGGACAGTCGGGCCCTCGCCGACGCCAGCCCAGATCCTCATTGCGAGCACCGCTTCACGGCCGGCCGGTGGGGTGGCAGCGAACTGTGGTGCTTGCTGGCCGAAAGCACGTCGGCCGGCCCAGGCACCCCCCCCGGCCTCTCGACCAACAGGTAGCGCCCACAACCAGCCCAGATATCGCTCGGATCGGTGCGAAGGGATCCCTGGGGGTTGCCAGTACGCGACGCTCTTGAAGGAGATCCGTCAGGGGCAGCCGCCTAGATCAGTCCGTGAGCCGCCTCAGGAGGATCGAATCCTCGGCCCTGGCGTCGAAGTCCTCCAGAACGTAAGCCAACGCAGCCCGCACGATGCGCCCGCGATCGGCGGCAACACCGTGCTCAGCCCGCAACTTCAGACGAGCCCCGTCAAGCGCCACAAGGTCCGATGGAGTGCAGTAGAAGGTGACCTTTTCCTCGTGCTTGGGGCCCTTTCGATCGGGCATCTCCGCAGGTGGAGAGGGCTTGGCAACTTGTAGATTTGTCGACTTAGTTTCTTGTTGTCTGCTCGAGACCGGCTTCCGGTCGGAGCTGGTCCGACGGAAGAGCTCTTCAGCTCCCGGCAGGCTGGCGCGTGGAGACACGGTCCATCACCTCCTTAGCTAGGGCGCGATAGGACGCCGACCCGGGGGATGTCGGCGCGTAAGTCAGGATCGGCTCCCCCACTACCGGCGCTTCTGCAAAACGAATGGTCTTGCGCACGGTCGTTTTGAACACACGGTTCCCGAAGGCGTCCTGCACCCTCTCCAGTACCTCGCGGCTGTGCAGGGTGCGGTTGTCGAACATCGTGGCGACGATCCCATCGACCTGCAGCCGGGGGTTCAACCGCTCCTTGATCCGAGCGATGGAATCCATAAGGAGCCCCATTCCCCTCAGGGCGTAGTACTCGCACTCCAGAGGGACGATCACGCCATCAGCAGCGGTCAGCGCGTTGATCGTTAGCAGCCCGAGGGATGGGGGGCAATCTATAAGGATGAAGTCGTAGTTGACCCTTAGAGGAGCCAGCGTTCGCATCAGCGATTGCTCCCGGGCTACTTCCTGGTCCAGCATCAGCTCTGCGGCGGCGAGATCGATATTCGACGGGAGCAATTCCAAACCCTGGACGTGGGTCTTCAGGATGACGTCCTCGACCTGGCAGGAGCGATCCAGCAGAGCGTTGTACACCGACAGCTCCAGCCCGCTCGGTTCGATGCCCAGTCCCAGCGAGCATCCGCCTTGCGGATCGAAATCCACGAGGAGGACCTTCTGGTCCAATTCTGCCAGCGCGGCGCCCAAGTTGATGGCGGTGGTCGTCTTGCCGACGCCGCCCTTCTGATTGGCCAGCGCCACCACTCTCGCGCTGCGGGTCGCCCCGTCCTCTCCCCCGCTGCCGCGCTCCCCCCCACCGGTGAGGGCCGATGCTCCATCCCCAACCCCCTCTGGTATCCCCGCCGGCACAGGGGGAGCAGCTGCGTCCTGGGCTATCCCAGCCGGTTCGTCCACGCCATCTCCCACGCTCGTCTCAAAGGGAACTTGTCGATAAATGCACTTGTAGGCGGGAGAGTACCGGACAGTGCACGCGCGCGTCCAGAGAATCTTGCTACTGGGCTCTTCAGTTACAGACGGGTGAGCGCATCTGTGGCTGCCTGCTTGCAGGCAACGCACAGAGTGGTCGTGGGCACCGCGTCCAGGCGCTCCTCGGGGATCTCGGCGCCGCAGTTCTGGCACTTGCCGTAGCTGCCGTCCTCGATCCGAGCCAAGGCAGCCACAATCTCCTTATGAAGGCTCTCGTGCTGCTCTTCCACGGCTATCAATTCCGACCGTTCGGCAGTGGCCTGGCCCGAGTCTGCGAAGCCTTCGTCAACGTCGACCTCCCCGAGTCCCTGAGCTGCGAGCTGGCGCTCGAGCGAGACCCTCTCGCCCTCGAGATGGGCTTTGATCTCTTTCAACCTGGCAGCGTTCATTCGGTTCCCCCTGACGGCGGGCTTGCAGGATCGGCTACCCCTGCGCCCGTGGATGCGACGACTCGTATACCTCACGAAGTCGGCTGTCGCTCACCAGCGTATACACCTGTGTCGTGGTCAGGCTCGCGTGCCCCAGAAGCTCCTGAACCACGCGGATATCGGCCCCACCGTCGAGCATGTGGGTGGCGAAGGAATGCCTCAAAGTGTGGGGGGAAACGCCGGCGTCCAAGCCCACAGCCTCGGCCCTGCCCTTCAGCACCTTCCAGCAGCCCTGGCGGCTCAAGCGGCCCCCTCGGGCGTTCAGGAACAGTGCTCCGCGGGAACTCACAGCCGTGGTGCGTCTGGCGAGCTCGGGTCGGGCCGACCGCACGTAGACCGTCACGGCGTCGGTAGCTGCCTTGCCGATCGGCACCTGGCGGGACTTGCTGCCTTTCCCCTTCACCACCACTATCAGGCCACCGTCCAGGTCGACGTCGTCGACGTCGAGCGAGACGAGCTCGGAGATGCGGAGACCGGCGCCGTAGAGCGTCTCGAGGATCGCACGGTCCCGGCGTCCCAGGAGATCGGCGGGAGGCGACTCGATAAGACGCTCAACGTCAATCAACGGTATAGCTTTCGGAAGGGACCGAGTCTGGCGCGGGACACCCACCGTAACGGTGGGGTCGGCTTCAAGCTCGCCTTCTTGGGCAAGAAAGCGATAGAAGGAACGCACGGAGACGAGCATCCGCCCTACCGTCGACGCCTTGAGCACCTTGGACGCCGGTGGCAACCCCCGGCGCAAGCGCTCGAGGTAATCGGTCACGTGCACCGGACGAACATCCTTGGGCCCCAGCTTTTCCATCTCGCAGAACCGCCGCCACACCGCTAGGTCGCGCCGGTAGGCCTCCACGGTGTTCTTGGATAGCCCGCGTTCGAACTGGGCCTGGGTCAGGAATTCATCCACCCACCGGTCGAGGGTAGGAGCCGGAACCGTCTTAGAGGATGTCGTCGAGGGCAACACACTCGAGGCCGTGCGCTTCTGCGACCGGGGCGTAGAC
>JAXDJR010000097.1:0-3290 GCA_034667545.1 Actinomycetota bacterium | reverse complement strand
CTGCAGGCCTGATGGCTGCAGATCGAGTCTCTTCTCTCGAAGCCGGCATTCAGGGGGCCGCGGAGGCCATCGATTCGGGCGCTGCGGGGCGCGCCCTGGAGCGTTTGATCGACGTCGCCGCATCGGTCTGAGCCGGCCGGAACATCGCGCGCGGACGGGCGCCTGCAGGTTGCGACCAAGGCCCTCGTACGTGCAGCAGCCGAGCGTCGTCTGTGCGCTTCAACCACGCGTTGATGATTGCGGCTTCGCGCCGGTCGCAGCCGTCGTCGGGGGCCTCGGTCTCGCTTGCATCGGCGCGCAACAGGCTTGCTGTCACGTCCTCATCGCTTGTCTCGGACGCGTCCATGGCTCCCGCGAGCCGTCCTTCGCGAAGGAGGAACGCCCGGCCCCCACTGCGGACAACGATCTCGGCTGCGTCCAGTAGCGCTTGGGCCTCGAGGTGGCGATGCACCGAGCGCTCGAGTAACGCCCCGCGATCTCGGAGCTCGGCGGCCTCTTCGTATCGCTCTTGGGTGGCGAGATGAAGCATCCGGGCTGCAAGGGGCCCCAACAGCAATCCGGGTTCCGTCTGCAGGGCTACGGCAAGAGTGGCGATCTGTCGGCGGTGGGCGCCAGCATCCGTGCCCGTACACGTTCGCAGCTCCGCGAACGCGCACCCGCGGCACCGTTCTGGCTGCGAACATCTGTGCAGCGCCAGCGCGTCCCGAAAAGCATCGATGAGGATCCGCGTGGTTGCCGACGGAAACGGCCCTAGATAGATGCTTCCATCGGCTCTCGAGGTTCGGGCCGCGGCGACCTTGGGCACCTTCGCCCGGATCACCACGCGCACGTACCAGGTCGGGCGTGACTTCCCCACCCGGTTGTAGGGGGGCATCTCGCGCGCGATCGCCGCTGCTTCCGCGATCTCGGCTTCCAGCATCGAAGCGTGGCGTTGCACTGCGATGGACTGAGTCTCGTGGAGCAGATCCCGGATCTTGCGGCGAGGATCGCCATAGAAATAGGAGCGAACCCGGCTGCGGATGTCGGTTGCCTTTCCCACATACAAGGTGTTTCCGGCTGCGCCCAGGAAGCGGTACACACCGATGCCGTGAGGCAGGTCGTCGGCAAGAACGACCTTGGCGAAGGTTCCGTCCAGGCGCGATCGCGAGATCGCGAGGAGGTCCTCGAGCGTGACCACCCCGAATCCCGCCACTCGCTCGATCAGATGGTGAAGCACATCGGTGGTGGCGACCGCATCGGCGTAGGCACGGTGGGTCGGGGTGTGTGGGCAGCGAAGATGGGAGACGAGCGTCGAGAGTTTGTTGTTGGGAACTTCACCGGCGAGGACCTTGCGGGCGAGCTTCGCGGTGTCAACCACCCGGTTGGTCAAAGGCTCGTATCCGGCCGCGGTGAGCGCGGCGTTCAGGAACCCGACGTCGAAGCGGGCGTTGTGGGCGACGATCACAGAATCGCCAAGGAATTCCAGCAACGAGGGGAGAACCGTCTCGATCGGGGGGGCCTCGACCAGCATGTCGTCCGAGATCCCGGTAAGGAGGCGAACGAAAGCCGGCACCGGCTCGCCGGGATCGACGAGGGTCTGGAAAGTTCCCTGTAGCTCGCCGCGCCGGACCTTGACGGCACCTACCTCGGTGATCGACGACGTCCCCGGCGAGGTCCCAGTGGTCTCGAGATCGAGCACGGTGAAGGTGACCTCGGCGAGGGGTGTCCCCACGTCGTCTAGGGACTGCTGAACGAGCACCGCCACCACTCTATCGAACACATGTTCGATATCCAAGCACGGCGGTGTGACAAACCGCAGGCTGCCTCACGAAACTCTGGTGTCTCGGAATGGCCCCTAGAGTTGGGCGGATGGACGACACGACCTTGCCCTCCCGTGCCCGCAGGGGCTGTGACGCTGAGTGACCGCCTATCGCTGTGGGGCCTGTGGCAACAAGACTCGCTTCGATGTGGTCGAGGCCAAGCGGGTGCGGTCCTTCCTGCACTTCACCCTCGGGGGCGAAGTCACCGTCGAAGAAGAAGAGATCCTCGAGTCGGTCATCGAGAAAGTGATGTGTCGCTGGTGCGGAGCAAGCGTGCCGGTCGGAACCGCGACCGAGGGTCCGCCTGGGTCAGACGTATGAGTCTTGGATCGGGTCCGGCGCCTGCGGGCGGGCGCGACCGCCCTTCGGCGCCTCAGTGATGGCGGTGCCCGGTTTGCCCGACGCGGTGCAGGGTGCGCTCCTGCGCGGGGTGGGGACCTATATACGGACCGCGGACCAGAAAGAGCTGCCGCCGAACCTCAAGCGACTGCGCGGATTTCGGCCCGGCGCGCTCGGGAAGCACAAGGACGACGTGCTCGGGGCTCTCGACCTGGAGGCGACCCGGGCTCTCGTCCTGCAGTGGCTTGACGACGCCAAGCCTCCCCTATCGAAAGCAGATGCCGGTGTGCTGCGCACCGCGGTTGGGGCCGGAGCGGAGTGGCGAGAAAGCTTCGAGGCCGACGCCCAGCCGGGCACGGATATCTCTGCTACGGACGCGGCGATGGCACGGTTGGAAGAGCTGCTCCAGCGCGAGAAGGAACGCACGGCTAAAGCCCGGGAAGGTGAGCGCGCTGCCAAGGAGGCACTGAAGGAAGCGACAACCCAAGCTGCCATCACGAACTCCGGTCAGAGTCGGGAGATAGCGCGGCTGCGCCGGGAGCTCGCCGACCTCGAGCAAGAGATGAAGGCACTCCGCTCATCACTGGCCAAGGCCACCGATGAGCGCGCCGGAGAACGTCGCCGCGCGGACAGAGCGCTGGAACGAGAGCGGCGGGCGCGGGAGGAAGCAGAGACCGCCCTCAAGGGTGTGCGTCGGGAGTTGCGCAAGCGCGAGGCGCAGCTGACCGAGTTGTCCCAACCGGGAGACGATCGTTCGGGCGAGGAGAAACGAAGAACTCCCACAGAGCGGGAACCCCTATCGACGCCGCGCACGAGGACGCGCTTGAAAGCACTACCAGGTCTTTACGATGAGGATCCCAAATCGTTGTCGAGTTGGCTCAGAACAGAAAACGTGCAACTCCTGGTGGACGGTTACAACGTCAGCAAGAGCGGCACAGGATTTGCGCATCTTTCGCTCGAAGATCAGCGCAAACGCGTTGTTCAGGCAGTGAACAGGTTGGCGCGCAAGAATGATCTGACTCCCATCGTGGTGTTCGATGGCGCCGAGACGCCCCCGGGAACGTCTCGCCGCGGACGCGGCCCCTCGATCGTCGAGTATTCCGCCGGCGAGATCGCGGACGATCATCTCATCGCCCGGCTCGAAGGCCTTCC
>JAXDJR010000096.1:0-4392 GCA_034667545.1 Actinomycetota bacterium | reverse complement strand
CGTTGCGGAAGCCCTGATTCTGGGTGTGGCTTCGTCATCTCCAATGTCGAGATCAATCACAATGTGCTACATGCCGACTCCGTAGTGGGATGCAAGCTCTCGGGCGTCGACTGCTCCAAGAACCGAGCCTGACTCCCCGGGGGCGGGGCTTCCTCCGCCCCTTCCCTTGCTCGCCCCGCTTCACCTAACCTCGCCTCGCTAAGCTCAGCGGGCCTCCCCTCCTCGTCAGCGTCGTGCACATTGCGTGAGATAGCTACGGCGTGTGCGGCGGTCCCCGAGCGGCGTTCTGTCTTTGAATGAGGTCATCAAATAAAGAAGACAGGGGTCCAGTTCCCCGGGAAGCGGGATTCCGGCGAGGGAAACGAGAGGCGAGGCTCGAGGATGGCCACTCAACCGGTAAGGCCGGACCGCGTCGCGCCTTCACTTGGCGCACGTGGCCGGGAGGTTGCGCTTCTGGGCGCAGCCGTGGTGGTCGGGATAGCCAGCGTCAAGGCCCCCATAATCGGACTGGCGATAGGTGCACTTGTCGTTGCCATCGGCGTTGCCGCTGTGGACAGTGTCACCTTCGAGCGATCACTAACCCTGCTGCTGGTGGGCGGCGCGATGGCTATGGGTTATGGATGGGCCAACATCGGGATCCCCGGACCGATACCGATCCCCTTGACCGAGATCCTGCTTCTTCCCCTGGTGGCGCTTGCCCTCGTCAACCCCGACACTCGTATCGAGCGACGGATCCTCGTACCTCTCAGCCTCTTCGGTCTGCTCGTCGCGGTGCGTCTGCTGTTCGATTTCCCGGTATGGCACATCTACGCACTGCGAGACACAACCGAAGCCGTGGAGGCCTTCGTGCTCGTCGTCGGATATCGGGCAGTGATGCGCGACGGAGTCCAGTTCTGGATAAGGAACATGCGCTATCTCGCTGCCGTCGTCCTCGCCTGGGGAACCGTTTATCCGCTGTTTCCCTCGTTGACCACTGCGGTGGGACCGACTGTCGGACTGCAGCGACCCACTTCCATCCTGGATCCGACCGGCGTCAAGTTCTCCGTCATCGCAGCCGCTCTTTACTTCGTGGTCTTCTCCAAAGGCTGGGTGCGACAGATCGCCGTGCTCGGTTTGGTTACGGGCCTACTGGGCGTCTATCAGGCCCGCACGCTCTTCATCCTGCTGCCACTGTCTATCCTCGTTCTCGGGTGGGCTATGCACCGTTTAGGGAGGTCATTCGCCTTCCTGATGGCGGCGCTCCTATTGGGCATCGGGGTCATCCTGTGGGCACAGACCCACGCGGTTTTGGGTGGGAACCATCAGCAGACGAGCCTTCAGTACACGACCGGCGAATTGGGAACGCTGGCCGGCCACCAGGGTCCCCATTCCGCCACCATCCAAGCCCGGCAAGGCTTCCTCAAGCAGGATCTGAGGTTCGTATTCCACTCTCCGTTCACCGCGATGGTGGGTGTGGGACTAGGACCGGACCTCACTTTCGGTCAGTACATCGGCAACCAAGGTCAGCTGGTGAGGAACCCCCACGACGACTACCTGGAACAATTGACCCGACTGGGGATCCTGGGCTTCTGTTTGTGGATGGCAGTTCTCCTGAACCTCATCGTCCCGATAGCGAAAGCCGCGCGTCGAGGTTACGGAGACACTGAAAAGTTCTGCGCGTGGATATTTGCTTCCGGCTTGGTCTACTTGGGAGTCGCCGGCGCCCAGCCGCTGCTGTCGTTTCCCTACGGGTCCATCCCGCTGTTCTTCCTGCTGGGGATGGGGGCGGCGGCAGCCAAGCACGTCGTCCCCGCGCAGGACTCCTCCCCACCCCGACCGACTGGGCCCCCCCGCGACTGGTGATGCATCCGCCCGTTGCGGGCATCGCCACATCGCGGGCGGCTAACCGGCGCCAAGACCGATCGACCGGGTTGCGAGAGTGGATCCCCTGACCAAGTCCCCGAGTCAGCGCCAGGGATGCAGCAAGACACAGAGCATCTCTCAGATGAAGAGAGCCCCGGTGCCTTGTGCGGTTGGTGCTGGCTAGACGTTGTTCGTGCAAGACACGCCCGAGAGGGTGCAACCCTTCAAGATGTCTTTGTTCATCGTGCTGTCGTGGATAGAGGTGCCTGTTGTAGGTCCACGAGTACCGCCCACCGATACACCGAACTTGAGGTTTCCCCCGAAAGTGTTGTAAGCAAGCGTCGCCCCCGGCGCCGAGTTGATGCTTATGCCTGCAGCTCCGCTGGCTGCCGAGGTGTTGTTGTTCTTGACCACGTTGTTGGTGAACCAGGCCGAACCCGCACAGACCTTGTTGTGCTCGTAACGGATTCCAGACTGGGTGTTGCCCGAGATCGTGTTGTTGGTGACCACGAAGTTTGCTCCGCAAATGTCCTGCCACACACCGTTGCCGGTGTTGTCATGGATATAAGAGCTGTCGATCGTATAGGCGGATGAAGACTTGATGCCCGCGGCACAACAGCCATAGAAGGCGCTCGAACCGTTGTGGTCGAGCTCGACATGTGACAGTGAAACCCCTGGCCCGCCTCCGCCGATGCCCGCGATCATGTTGTCGTGAACTCGTGTGTAAGAAACCGTTGTGTTGTCGCCTTGCGAGATTCCTCGGCCGCACTGAGGCTGGCAGCTGGAACTGCCCTTGCTCCCGCTGACGTCGAGGTTCTGGATCGTGACGCCGTGCGCTTTGCCGAGATCGATGATCACCGCGCCCGAACCAACGATCTTGCTTGCCGCCGAGATGCTGCCGTCGATTCCTACGATCGCCGAAGCACCGATCAACTTGTCATTGTCCTTAGGCTTGACCGCTAAGGAACCGATCGAGAATGTCCCCGACGCGATACAGAAAGTTGTCCCCGAGGAAGCGCTCGAGACCTTCGTAACTAGGTTGTCTCCAGCGCTGACCATTACACCTGAACACGCTGTCGTGGACGTACTCGCCACGTATTGCGGTGAAGCGTCGGCGGTGCCCAGGAAGAGAAGTGGGCCGATCAGCCAAGTCATCGTGCCAAGCGCCACCGGAAGTGCCAAGCCGATCAGGGGATTCTTTTTCATGCCATACCTCCTGAGGAAGCGGGCGCGAATCAGCCCGGCTGAGTGCGTCTCCGTGTGGGTGCTCCCGTGGGCCGTTGTCTCTAGCCCATGCACGCCCCGGAATGGGGCCGGCGCAGGAGTTCCGCCGAGCCTCCAAGGGATTCCTCGGCACTCGTCGCGGAACGCTTGAGGCATATGTGTGATTAGTTCGAATACGTAGCACCAACGAATGGAGACTAGACAGAGTCTCCCCGAGTCGACTAGCGAGCGACTGGGCTGGCCGCGTTACGAACAGTTCAAAGAGTGGTGTGGGAAGACGGGCTACCTCGTAACTGTGAAGATGCCTCGCATCCCTTGGTCCACGTGGAACTTGCAAAAGACGTGATAGGTCCCCGGGCGAAGGTGATTTCCTAGATGGCGCCAGCGCAAGACGCCACCGGGCTTGATGTTGATGCTGATCTGGGTGCCGACAACTGTGAAGTTGTGGAGGTTGAATCCCTCGTTCTTGATCACGAACTCCCGGTGGGACGCGATCGCAGGGTCGTCGACGGGATGTATGTCGTGGAAGTGGTTATCTACCGCCACCACTACGTAGGGCCCGTGCGTCGGTTCGGGATTCAAGATGACCGAAGGTTGGCTCGTTGGGGCAGAGCTATGGGACGAGGCCGGCGAGCAGCAAGCCAACACCGAGAGCGCCACTGCCAGGAGGCTGGAACGAAGCTTGCGGTTCGAGCTTCTCAAGGCCACGGTTCAGAGTATCCACCAGCTTCTACCGAGTGCTGAGCGCTACCTACCCACCCTGGGCCGGTACTCTGGAAGCCTCGTGAGGCAACGTAGATCGAGTCCCGGCCTTCCCTGGATCGGAGTCGCAGCCGCGGCTCTGCTGCTCGGGCATTGGGCTGCCTACGTGCTGACCTACCGGCAGCTCCAACTGCGAGATGTCATGCTCGCGCAGACCGGTCACTCCTACCTTGCGTGGGCGGGCAAGCTGGCCTTCGTCATCCTGTTTTTGGCGGTGGCTTGGCTCGTCACCGAGGCATGTAGAAGTAACCAGCCAAGCCCCGAAGGGCCTGCGCGCTTCCTCCCCGTGGCAGCTCGGCTCATGGGGATCCAGGTCGTCGGTTTCTCCGCGCTCGAGGTGATCGAGCGCATGATGGTGCGGGCTCCCGTGATCGAGATGTTCGCTCATTACACCTACGCTCTCGGCGTCCTGATGCAGGTGATCACTGCACTGGCAGGAGCTGTGATCGTTCTCTTGCTAACCCGGACGGCGCGGCAGATCTATCTCTTGGTCAAAGTTCGAGGGCGGTCGCGTCACTCGCGCGTCAGGACCGCGCGTGCGCATCCGCGCCCCTGGGTCGCACT
>JAXDJR010000095.1:0-3858 GCA_034667545.1 Actinomycetota bacterium | reverse complement strand
TTCATCGGCCATCACATGGTCAATTACCTCAAAGACAAGGGTTATTGGGTGCGAGGCGTTGACATCAAGGAGGCGGAGTACGAACCGACTGCCGCCGATGAGTTCTTGCTTCTAGACCTGCGGGAGTACGAGAATTGTCTCGAAGCCACCAGCGATGTCAATGAGGTCTACCAGTTGGCGGCGGACATGGGCGGGATCGGCTACATAACGGCCAATCACGCTGAGGTTGCCCGCAACAACGTCTTGATCAACGCGCACATGTTGGAGGCTGCCCGCGTTAACGGGGCCGAGCGACACTTCTATTCGTCGTCGGCGTGCATCTATCCCATGTATCTGCAAAAGGATCCGGACGTGACCGCGCTGAAAGAAGACGATGCATACCCCGCCGACCCCGAAGAGGGCTACGGATGGGAGAAGCTTTACGCCGAGAAGCTATGCCAGTACTACACAGAAGAAGGCAAGATCGACACTCGAGTTGCCCGCTTCCACAACATCTATGGGCCTCTCGGGACGTATGAGGGCGGTCGAGAGAAAGCCCCGGCCGCGATCTGCAGGAAGGTCGCGCTGACGCCCGATGGCGGCGAGATCGAGGTGTGGGGTGACGGTCTGCAGACGAGGTCGTTCATGCACGTCGACGACTGCGTAGAGGGGATCTTCCGACTGATGCAATCCGATCACTCGGAACCTCTGAACCTCGGCACCGAAGAGCTCGTGAGCGTCGATCAGCTGGTCGACATGGTTGCCGGTATCGCCGGCAAGACCGTCGAGAAGCGACACGACGTCTCCAAACCGCAGGGAGTTCGTGGGCGCAACAGCGACAACTCAAAGTTGTGGGAGACCCTGGCGTGGCGTCCCCAGATCACTCTGGAGGAAGGGCTGCGGTCGACCTACCGGTTCATCGAATCCGAGCTCGAGAAGTCGGGACGCCTGGGTACGGCGGTAGGGGCGGCATCCTAGCTCCGCACCGGTAGCCTGGCCCCGTGAGGGCCCCCGGTCGATGAGGATCGTCTTTTACTACCCGCGCGCGGTCGTGGGTGATGGGGGCATGACGGGTGCCGTACGCCGGCTGGCACACGAGCTCGCAGTCTCTGGCCTCGAGGTCTCTATGGTCTACGCCGCAGGGGAGGCGGGCGATCGCGACCCCGAGGTGACCTGGGAGAAGGTGGATCACGCCGGCGTCTGGAGGGCCAGGGCCCCCGTGAAACTGGGGCGGGTCTTCGAAGGCCACGACCTTGCGATCTTCCATTCCGCGTGGGTGGTCCACAACGCGATAGCAGGCGCCGTCGCCCGCAGGGTAGGCCTTCCTTATGTCCTGGCCCCGCGCGGGGCCTATGACCCTCACATAGTCCGGCGCAAGCGGCTCTTCAAGCTGGCCTGGTGGACGGCGTTCGAGAAAAGACTGGTGCACCAGGCTCGCGCCATGCACCTCTTCTTCGAGTCGGAGCGCCCGGATATGCAGGCGCTGGGCTACAGGGGTCCGTGGCTGGTGGCACCCAACGGCGTCGAACCCCCGGAGAACGTCGAGTGGGACGGCGGCAGCGGCGGCTACGTGCTGTGGATGGGCCGCTTCGACCCGGAACACAAAGGCCTCGACCTCCTGGTGGAGGGCATGGCGAGGATCAGCCCTGCCGCTCGGCCCCCACTGCGCCTGGTCGGACCGGACTGGCGCGGCCGCAAGAAGAGTGTCACCGCTCTTATCGACCGCCTGGGCCTCGGCCCGCACGTCTCGGTCGAGCCTCCCGTCTACGGGCGCGACAAATGGGACTTACTGGCAGCCGCCAAGGGGTTCGTCTATCCGTCCCGCTGGGAGGGCTTCGGAAACTCGCTGGCCGAGGCAGCGTCGATCGGGGTCCCGACCGTGGCCACGCATTACCCTCTCGGCCGGCATCTTGCTTCCCAGGGGGGCGCATTCCTTGCCACTCCTTCCGCCGAGGGCCTCGCCGGCGGCCTCGAGGCCCTCTCTTCTCCCGATGCCCCCAAGGTGGCCTCGAAGGGTCGCGCGATCGTCAATTCGGAGATGTCGTGGGATAACGTCACCGCCGTGTGGAGGCGGCAGCTGCTGGAATTAGGGGGTACTTGACCGGGGGCCCCACGTGGGCGACACTCCCAGGCATGCGGTTTGCCCATACGCAAATCGTGGCAAGATACGCTCAAACGCGCAGGCTGCAATAGGGGATTAGTCCCATCCTTAGGTGTAATAACCGTAGTTGTGAAGGAGGAACCGTCATGACCTTAGGTCGTGTCAGAAGCATCCTGGTGGTGGCGGGTGTCCTAGTGGCCCTTGCTTCAATGGCAGGTGTCGCGTTGGCGAGCGGATCGGCGCCTCACAAGCCGCCCGTCGTCAAGGGGAAGCAACTGAATAAGCCACCAGCAGCTCCAGTAGTCCACGCAGCGTCGATCCACCAGGCGCCCGCAGGTACGTTGCCCTTCACGGGTGCCGACGTGATCCTGTTCCTGGGCATCGGGTTGGTGCTCTTCGCCACAGGGCTCATGGTCTACCGCCGGTCGAGGCCTAGCCAAGTTACTTCCAGCTAGCAACTCGCACGGATGAATCACCGGGTCGCTCCTCACGGAGCGGCCCTTTTTTCTTTGCGCTAGTGCGACTCCTGGACCTGAACGATGCCGTGCTTGACCGCGAAGGTGGCGGCCTCGAGCCTGGAATGGACCTGGAGCTTGGTGAGGATGTTCTGGATATGGCTCCGGATGGTGTTGGCGCTTATCGAGAGTTCTGCAGCCATAGCCACCCCCGATTTCCCCTGCGCTAACAGGGCAAGGATCTCGAGCTCGCGAGGCGTTAGCTGGCGCACCAGAAGGTCGGTCTCCTGCTGCTCCTTGGTGCGTGCGCCGGCAGCCCTGCTGGCGAGCTGCTGCGGGATCACCATCTGGCCCCCGATGGCGGCTTCGATCGACCTAACGAACTGGTCCAGCGGAGTGTCTTTGGTCAGATAACCGTGGAAGCCTGCACGCATAACCTCCCGCACGACGGCAGGATCCATGATGGAGGTCACCGCGAGAACCGTTGCCGCGGGACATTGCGCCAGGATCGCTCGGCCCACCTCGATGCCGTGCATGTCAGGGAGCCCGAGGTCGACGAGAACCAGATCGGGCTGTTGGTGAGCGGCGGCTACCGCTTCCTGCCCGGTCTCGGTGAGGTCAAGGATGTCCATACCCAAGTTCTCGAGGCTCGAGCGGATCGCTTCGGCGAACAACTTGTGGTCATCGACGATCAGGACGCGGATGCTTGTCTCCTCTCCTCTGCGACGGGTAAGTCGATCACAAACATGGCTCCCGAAGAACTGGAGCCAGTTTTGATCGTCCCACCGTGGCTCTCGATAACGCGTCTTGCTATGAAGAGGCCCAAACCCTTGCCCCTGCCCACGGCCCGTGGGGACTCGCCCCGTCCGAAGGGATCGAAGATCATCTCTTTGTCGGCTCCCGATACGCGAGGCCCCTGATCGATTATCCGTATCTGAACACTTCTTCCTCGAGGGGTGACGTCGATCTCAACCGGCGTGGAGGGAGGGGAGTGCCAGAGCGAGTTCCGAAGCACGTTTGCGATCGCTCCGGTGAGGTGTGGCGGGTCGGCTTGCACGATGACGTCGGCCTTGTTCTGGACCACGATGTCGACGTTCGAGCGCTCGACCCTGCACATGTTGATGGCATCTTGGACCACTCGCATCAGAACCGTGGGCTGTTGCACGAGCGTCTCGTTGGTCATGGTCACACGCAGAGCTCCATCGACCAATGCCGCCATCCTGTCCAGATCCTCGCGTGAGCGTTTCAACAGATGCTGCGTTCTGCTCTCCTCATCGGCCGTTTGGAGGAGGAGATCGATCACCGCACGCGTTCCGGTGAGTG
>JAXDJR010000094.1:0-34243 GCA_034667545.1 Actinomycetota bacterium | reverse complement strand
GTTTTTCAGAGACTACTTCTAGATAACTTCGCGGTCCCGAACAACGGTCTCGTCCCGTCTGCGTCCCGGCCCCCACGGAGCGAAACTGCTCCAGAACAGGAGCGATAACAGAAGGCCGATGCCGCCGACGATCATCAGGATCACACCGACCGTGTTCAGGTCGATCCCGCTGCCGCTGGTCGAGACGTTCACGGCAAAGGTCAGGATGGCACCAACTGCCAATAGGAACAAACTCACACCGATACCCATAGGTCATTCACCTCCTCGTCCCTCTCCCCCCACGTGGATCGAAGGATCTCGTGGGTCGCGTTGTGGACTACCCCATCTCGGAAACCGTAAACGCAGCGTCAACCATCCGACCACGCAGCGCAGTCAGATTCACCCAGCGCGCCGAGGGGTCGGGCTGACGGATCAGGCCCCGGCGGACTCGAGGTCCCCGACCGATACGGCATCCTCGAGCACCGCACGTGCCGCATTGCGCCCTGGCGCACCGCAGACTCCCCCACCGGGATGGGCTCCAGATCCGCACAGGTAGAAACCAGACACCGGCAGACGGTGACGGTGCCATGACGAAGCGGGCCGCTTATCGAAAAGCCAGTCCGGCAGCAGCTCACCGTGGAAGATGTTGCCGCCCGTCAGTCCGAAGCGAGCTTCCAGATCTGGCGGGCCCAAGACGAGCCTGTCTTCGACCAGGTTCGTAAGTCCGGGCGCGTACCTCTCCAAAGCGGCCAGCACGAGGTCGCCGATCTCATCCCGGCGTGTGTCCCAGGAGCCTTCCGCAAGCTCGTATGGCGCGTACTGAGCGAAGATCGACAGGGTGTGCTTGCCCTCAGGAGCCAGCCCCGTTTCGGTAGCCGACTGGATCCACGCTTCGCAAAACATCCGTTCCGCCGGCCTGCCTTCGGCCGCCGCTTTACAGGCATCCTCCAAATAGTCGATCGAAGGAGCAACTGTAATCGTAGCTTTGTGCTCCGGACCGGGACCGTCGAACCGTTCCATACCGCGAAAGCGCGGTAGATCGCCGAGCGCACAGTTCACTTTGATCACCGTTCCGGCGGTCGGCAGCAGACGGACATCTTCCACGAACTCTGGCGGCAAGGCCCCTTCTTCGACGAGCGCCGCAGTTCGTTTGGGATCGGCGTTCGAGCACACCACGGGCGCATCGATCTCTTCTCCCGACGCGAGCACGATGCCGCCCACGCTGCGGTCTTTGAGTTTCAGGTGGTCGACCTCAGCCTCGAGCCGGATCTCGCCACCCGCGCCGCGCACTCGCTCGGCCAAAGCGCGCGTGATCGCGCCCATGCCCCCGCGCACCAACCCCCACACGCCCGGCTCGCCGGTCGCCAATCCGAACGCGTGGTGCAGGTAAAGGTAAGCGGTGCCCGGCGTGCGTGGCCCGGCAGCAGACCCGATGATGCCCTGCGACGCGCGCATACCTTGGATCAGCTCCGACTCGAAGTACTCCTCACAGAGGTCTGCGATCGAACCATCCACCGTCTTGTCGAAGAGATTCTCGACTTCGGATCTGCGAAACGCGCGGCGGACCTGTTGGCGTGTTGCCGGATACGACAGCAAGGGACGGAACCGTCGCGATGCTTCCTCGAACAATCTCCCGAACCTCGGATAGGCCTCGGCATCGTGGGGAGAGATCGCACTGAGGGCTTCGTGCCGGCGCGCCGGGTCGTTCCACATCAAGAGGCCGCCGCCGTCTTCGCTCGGCGCGAACGCCTCCGGATCCTTAGGACGGACGTCCAAGCCGAGGTCGAGCTCGGACATGATCTCGGGCAAGAGCAACGACAGCGCGTAAGAAGCCGTCGAGATCCGGAAACCTGGGAACAGCTCTTCGGTTACACAGGCGCCACCGATGCGATCGCTCCGCTCTACGACCAGGACTTTGAGGCCCGCACGGCCAAGGTAAGCAGCACACACCAGGCCGTTGTGTCCGGCTCCGATCACCACTGCGTCGTACCGCATCGTCAAACCGTCCCTATCTGGCAGGAGGCAGGTCCGACCCGCAGGGCCGGCGCCGAACGCGTGCAGGTGTATCTAGCCAATCGGAACCTCCGGAAGACGAGTGGATTCAGAAGCGAAAGCAGGCTACCTTCTACTTCTCATGGCGATCACTTCGTTCTGTACGAGCTGCCAGCGCACCGTCTACATAGAAGAAGATGACACCCAGGTATGTCCGGTCTGCTCCACGCCCTTGCTTGAAGTCGTCCCCGCGATGGAGGGGGCCCCGGAAAACGGCGAGACCGATCACGCCGGGGACGCGACGGATCACGCTGGAGGGGCGAAGTAAGAGGCCGAAAGCACCCGGCCCCCCCGTAACTCCAGCGACGTGATTGACCCGGTCTCACAGGGTGTGAAGGCAAGCCACGGGGGCACACGTCGTCCCGCAAGGGCGAGCCGCGTGACCAACACAGGGGTTTGATGCGAGACGAGAACGACGTCGCGGCCCCCTGCCGCAGCCGTCGCATCGTGAACCGCCTGCGACATCCGGCTCCTGATGTCGGCGAAAGATTCTCCCCACGACGGAGCCCAGGGGTTGCTGAACTTGAACCAGGTCTTGGGCGATCGGACGAACGTGCCGAGGTTGTGCGCGGCGCCCTCCAGGGTCGTACGGCTTTCAGTCAGACGCTCGTCCGTCACTACATCGATCGCGTGGTGACGTGCGATCGCATCTGCAGTCTCTTGCGCGCGCTCGAGAGGGCTGGCCCACAGCGCGCCAAGTTCCATATCGGCCAGCCGGATCGCGGCTGCTTCCGCTTGCCGCCTGCCGATCTCGGACAGATGGAAACCGGGTAGCCGCCCGTAGATGACGCCTTTCGGATTCTCGACCTGGCCATGACGAACCAGGTGGATGGTTGTCGTTGCCGGTCGGTTCACCGCGTCAGGCTACGGGTAACCTGCAGTCCATGCCCGACGTGCTTGTTTTCGGAGCCACCGGCTACACGGGCCAACTCACCACTCGCGCGCTCGCCGCACGAGGAGCCGATTTCGTAGTCGCAGGACGGGACCGCACCCGGCTGGAAGAGCTAGCTGCAGCCACCGGAGCATCGGGAGTAGCCGTCGCACGGGTCGGAGATGTGGATGCGCTGGCGGAGGCAGCAGCCGGTGTGCGCGTGCTGCTTTCATGCGTCGGCCCATTTACCACCTTGGGCGGAACCGCGGCGCAGGCAGCCCTTCGCGCCAAGGTCAACTATCTCGACTCGAGCGGCGAAGGCGCCTTCATCGCCGGTCTGATCGAAAGATGCGATGCGCCGGCGCGCGCCGCAGGCATCGCGATGGCTCCAGCCATGGGCTTCGATGAAGTGCCCGCGGATGTTGCAGCCACTACCGCGACCGAGGGTTTCGCCGGGGCCGACCTGGTGTTGACGTACGCAGTCGCTGCGCAAGCCTCTTGGGGGACGATCAGGTCCGCCATCGACGTCATGTCCACGGAGGGGCGGTGGATCCAAGAAGGCAAGCCCCGGGGTGTCCGGGCCGGAGACGAGGAGCGGTGGGTTCCCATGCCCCCGCCCCTGGGGCCGTCCCGTGGCGTTTCTTTTCCCCTGGCAGAGGGCCATCTCGCCCCGCTCCATCTCGAGCTTGGCTCCCTCAAGCTTTTCGTGGTGGCGGGGGGGCCGGCACGCCTGGGGTTGCGCGTGCTGGGACCTGCATGGCGTGCCGCCCGATCGATCCCGGGGATGGCGGATCTCGTGGCCGGCGCCCTCGGACGCCCCAAAGGTGGTCCCGATCAGACCCACCGCTCCAGCGCGGCGTGGACCATCCTGGCCGAGGCCACCTCGGGGACCAGGACGCGCAACGTGGTGATGAGGGGCCGGGATCTCTACGGGCTCACCGCCGAGCTGCTCGCCACGGGGGCGATCGCGATGGCCGACCCGGGATACGAGCCGACCGGCGTGCTCGCCCCGGTCGAAGCAGTACCGGTTGAACGATGGCGCCAAGAGCTGGTCCGCAACGGGGTCTCTATCGAGGTGTTCGGATCCGATCAGTGAAGGGAGAAAGATGGGGGCACGACTCGTCTACGCCAAGGTCATCGACCGAGAGGTGTTCATGATCCGAGGGGCCAAGATCCACCCCGGCCTCGAGAACGACGTCGTGGTTCAATCCGAACCGGGCACGGCTGGAGCGTTCCTTGTCCTGAGAGCATGGAGCGACGACCACGGCACCTTTACCGAGCAGTGGAGGATCGAAGGCCCCGCCGGCCTCAAGGTTTACGAGAGTCTCCCCCGCGAGATCCATCTCGCGACCGAAGCGCACACCGAGAAGTTGGAGGACGAGCTCTCTGACATGGAATTCGATTTCGCTTCCGACGACTATCGCGCAATCTTCCTGCTCGATGAGCTCGAGGTGGCACGCGTGCGCTTCCCCGTGAGGCTGGCGCCCCAAGGACCAAGCTAGCCGAAGGGTTTGTACCGGATCTGCTCACGTCCAGCACTGGCGGTGCCGATACAAGCTAGGGATGATCAGGGTCAAGGAATTGCGCCGCATGGAGCAGTGGATGAACTACGTGCGCTGGTCGGGAGTCCTGTTCGCGGCCATCAGCGTGACGATTCAGGCCACCTACCCCAACCCCGCCACCCGGAACGCTGCCTGGGTGATGGTCGCCCTCTTGGTGGTCGGAACGGTTGCCATCTGGGGTGCGCTGGCCGGGATCAAGCAGCAGCGCGATCTGGAGCGCCTCGGCATGATCGCGTTCACCTTCGACATCCTCATCATCGTGGGATTCGTAACCGTGTACGCCTTCGAGATCCCGTACGTTACCTGGGCTTTGGTACTTCTCATCCCGATCGAGGGCGCGCTCCGCTATCGCCTCAACGGCGCGCTCCTCGGTGCAATGATCACCGCGCTGTTCTTCATTGCGCAAACTTCTCGGGTGCAGAGCATCCACGGAGGACAGTGGGACTCGGCGACCTACGCCTTCGTAGTCGGACTGGCCACCCTCATCGCCGGCATCGCCGGCAGCATGGCCAACAACTGGCACGATCAGCGCCGCGTCTTCGAGATGCAGAGCCTCAAGCTGATCGAGCTCGATCAGCTCAAGGACCGGTTCTTGGCCGTCACTTCGCACGAGATCCGCGGCCCTTTGACCACGATCATCAGCGGCGTCGATATGATCAGGCGACGATCCGACCGGCTGACACCAGAGAATCGAGACAGGATCCTCGAGGCGATAGCGAACCAGAGCCAGCAGGTCGCTCGTCTGGTTGACGACCTTCTCCTTACATCTCAACTCCAATCAGGTCAGCTCGCCATCCAGCCCGAATGGGGCGAGCTCGAAGCCACGATCGGCCAGGCATTGGACGCGGCTGCGCCCCGTCGGCGCGCTCATCAGCTCGAAGTGTTCGTGGAGCCATTGAGATGCAGGCTCGACGCCGCGCGGATATCGCAGATCGTGAGGAACCTCGTAGAGAACGCATACAAGTACACGCCTGATCGGTCGCGGGTGTCGGTTTCGGGGAAGAGGACACACGGCGGGATCTCTCTGGTGATCGCAGACGACGGCCCGGGTATCCCAGCCGACAAGCGCGACCAGTTATTCGAAGCTTTCAGCCGCATAGAGGAAACCTCGGACCAGGATGGCGTCGGGTTGGGTTTATTCGTCGTCAGCCATCTGGTGTCTGCCATGAACGGCCGTATCGACCTGACGGCGTCATCCAAGGGAACCGGCTTCAACATCTATATCCCGTGCAAGACAGAGTCGCCGGACCGGCCGAGCCTCAGCATCGTCCCCGGCGAGATCGCGGCCACGGCCGGTTAGGAGAGAAACCAGCCCTGTAGCGCCGGCGGCTATCCTGCGCTGTGCTCGGGACCGCATGCACCACGCCGGTGGTCCTTTCCTTGATGAGGAGGTACGCGACCCATGCCGACCGCCACGGTTAACGGCACCCGCATGAACTACACCGACACGGGAGGCGAAGGGACGCCGGTTCTATTGATCCATGCGTTTCCGCTGCACGCGGGAATGTGGCAGCCGCAGATCGATTCGCTCGGCCACCGGTTCCGTCTGATCGCACCACACCTGAAGGGTTTCGGCGGTTCCGACGCCCCCTCCGAGGCCTCCGAATACTCTATGGATGGCTACGCGCGCGACCTCAAGGGTTTGCTCGACGAGCTCGGGATCGACAAGCCGGTGATGGTTGGGCTGTCCATGGGCGGCTACATCGCGTTCGCGTTCCTTCGCCTCTACCCAGACTCTGTTGCCGCCCTTGTCTTGGCCGACACGCGTGCAGAAGCCGACCCACCCGAGGGCAAGGAGAGGCGCACCGCCCAACAAGCTCAGGTCCGCGAACAAGGCACCGCCGCGCTCATCGACACGTTATCGGGGGCACTGCTGGGCGAGGCGACCCGCACGTCCAAACCCGAAGTGGTCGAGCACGCCAAAGGACTGATGGACAACCCTGGCCACGGTTTCATCGGGGCACTGGAAGCTATGAAGAACCGGCCCGATTCGTCCGGCGACCTCGCGAGGATCAAGGCACCTACATTGGTGATCGTGGGCGAGAACGACGGCGTAACACCCCCGGAGGCGTCCCGGAAGATGCATGAGCACGTAGGCGGTTCACGCCTGGTCGTATTGCCCGGCGTGGGCCATCTCTCGAACCTGGAATCGCCCGAGGCTTTCACCGCTGCCCTGGAGGACTTCCTGAGCCAGCTGTAACCAGCTGAGATCCAAAGCTCTCAAATCCGGGAGACGCGGGATCCTGCTCCTAGGGTTTGAGACATGGAGGAATCCTTGCTCAAACTGTCTCCTTCAAGCGCTACGGATTTCAAGAGCTGCCCCCAGCTCTTCAAGTACCGAACTATCGATGGGATGCAAGAGCCGGTCTCTGGACCGGCGGCCCGAGGTTCCCTAGTTCACGCCGTTCTCGAGCGCATCTTCCGGGAGCAAGGAGCGTTACGGACTCCCGACAAGGCCGCCGAGCTCTACGAGGCGTTGTGGCGTGAAGTGCGCGACGACACCGAGTTCCGGCCGTCCGGGCTGGATCAGGAGCAGGAAGCGACATGGCTCGCGGATGGGCACAAGCTCCTCCGTAACTACTTCAAGCTCGAGGACCCTCGCGTTCTGAACGCCAGCCGCCTCGAATGGTGGGTCGAATACGAGCTCGAGGACCTTCATCTGCGGGGCATCATCGACCGCCTCGAAGAGCTGGATGACGGCTCGTGGGTGCTCACCGATTACAAGACCGGACGCATCCCTGGAGAGTCCCGAGAGCTCACCGCGTTCTTCGGGCTCCGGTTCTACGCCCTGGTGTGCTGGCGGGCTTTCGGCATCATCCCCAGAGAGATCCGGCTCATCTATTTGGCCGACCCTTCTGTCCTGACACTCAATCCCAACGAAAGGATGTTGATAGCTTTCGAACGGCAGATGCTCGCGCTCGGAGTGGCGGTCCGCCGCGCACTGGTCACCGGAGACTGGCGCACGCGGCCCTCGCCGTTCTGCATGGCGTGCTCGTTCCAGGACATCTGCCCTGCATGGGCCCCCGTGGCCGCCGCCCCTCCCCAGGCGGAGGCCGCCGACTAACACGCGATCGTCTTGGACTGTTAAGGGCCGCCCCCAACGGGCGGCCCTTGTGGTTTACAAGGAACGGGCTCTTTAAGCGTTCTTGGGCAGCATCCTGGTCATCTTGGTTCCGCACACGGGGCATTGCCCTTGCGCAGCCTTGGAACCATTGGCGAGCTCTTTGATCTCGCCCTCGAAGTCACGTTTCTCGCGGCACTTCACGCAGTACCCGTTATAGGTGTCCGCCATCGCACGCTCCTCTCATCCCGAAAGCGTCAGCACGCAACGACCATCGTGCCACTTTCACTGCCGCGAGCAGGGGATTTATGACTACTCTCCGGCGTCTCCGGAGGGGCTCTTCGTCCCAGAACGGTCACTCTCCGCATCCGGTCCCTGGGGGACCGGCGTGTAGGGGCTTCCCTCATCAGCTCCGGGAGGATCCGCCCATCGAGGTGGCGCGCCCCGGTACCTCACCAACAGGTAGAGACAAACCAGGCCCACAACGGAAGCCGAGATCTGGCTGCCCGTAAGGCCGAAGTAACGCCGGTCCACGCGCAGGAAGTCGGTGATCAGCCGTGCCGTGCCGTACCAGATCGTGAACACGATGATGAGGAAGCCCGGCCGGTGCTGTTTGCGCCCGAGCCAGAGCAAGAGTGACGCGAGGAAGATCGTCGACACGAAGTCGTACAGCGCCGTTTGGTGAAGCGTGATGTTGTAGCACCCCAATGAAGGGGGGTGACCCTGAGCGAGGGCTTGCCGGTAGATCGCCGCAGAGATCGGCGCGCTCGAGCCCGGATCCACCCCGAGGCAGTGCCATCCGAATGGGAGTGTTGTCGGCTTGCCCAGGTGGTCCCCGATGATGAGATCGCCGATCCTGCCGATCACTATGCCGATGGCGAGGTTCGGCGCAACGAGGTCCATCGTGCGCCAGAAGCCCATCCGGTGCCGCCGGACGTACGGGAGCCCGGCCAGGATGCCCCCGAAGATCCCGCCCAGCAACGAGATGCCCCCCTGCCACACCTCGAAGACGCCGACCAGGTGGTTGCCATGATCGGTCACCTGGGCTACGTGCCCCAGCACATAGCCGACACGCGCTCCCACGATCGCTCCGATCAAGCCGTAGAAAACCGCGTTCCAGAGGTCGGCCTCGTCCGGGCCCCCGTACTTGCGGGCGCGCCGCACCATCAACTGCGCTCCCACCAGGAACCCGAGCGCGATGCCAACGCCGTGGGGACTGATCGCGAGAGGTCCGATGTGGATCCGCGGCAGGATCTTCCATTGCAGGGGATCGAAGCCCCATCTGATCGCGGGGGCGGCGAGGTTGAGGCTAGCTGCCGCCAGGAGATTCACGGTGCGCGGCGATCGAACTCGACGAAGCACTCGTGGGTGATGGGCATCTTCTCTGCGAACAGCCTCTCCACCGCCTGGGCATAGGTTCTGATCTCGTACTGAGCGGGCTCGGCGTTGCGAAGCGACAAGAAGTTCATCAGGGAACGGGCGTTCAGCGTCCAATAGAACTGGGTGAAGATGCCGAACGGCAAGATCGCCCGGGCGACCTCTTTGGCGATCCCCTTATCCACCAGAGCCTCGTACTCCTGGTAGAGCTCTTTGTAGATGCGCCTAAAGGTGTCGATCGTCTCGTGAGCGATTTCGGGATCCATGGGCGCAAAGGAGTAAGCGCCTGGCTTGCCCACCTGGCTGCGAACCGCCCGGGGCGAAGGGACGTAGAAGTCACCCTCCAGCCGGTGATATCGCGCCGACTCCTCATTGAACGATCCCATCCTGTGGCGGAACCACTCGCGCGCCACGAAGATGGGAGCGCGGATGTGGAACCGGAACGAGTTGTGCTCAAAGGGGGTCCCGTGGCGTTCCCGCATCAGGAATCGGATCAAGCCACGGTCCTTGTCGTCGGACACTTCCTTGCGTACGGCGAAGCTGACACGAGCGGAATTGACCACCGAGAGGTCATCGGCCATGACCGCATCCAGCCGGACGAAGCCGTGCTCGAAAACTTTCAGCTCGAAGGGCTTGTCGCCGGGGGTTATCTCCGCTTCGGAAGGAAGCTCGTCGTCTGGCACGCGCGGCAGTATAGGGACAGGGATGTTGATGGCTCCGGCATTCCGCGTTCGCTGCTAGAGGTGGACCTGTTTGCCGGCACTGGTCTCGGCAGGCATCGCACGGCAGTATAAGAAGACTATGGCTGAGACTGTTCGCGCCCCCCGCGGCTCCACCCTGTCGTGCAAGGCGTGGCCTCAGGAAGCTGCCATGCGCATGCTCATGAACAACCTCGACCCAGAGGTCGCCGAGCGGCCCGAGGACCTGGTCGTCTACGGCGGATCAGGCAAGGCCGCCCGCAACTGGGAGGCCTTTCACGCCATCGTCTCGTCTCTGAAGCAGCTGGAGAGCGACGAGACCCTCCTCGTTCAGTCGGGCAAACCCGTGGGAGTCTTTCGCACCCATCCCGGAGCGCCTCGGGTTCTCATCTCGAATGCGATGCTCGTACCTGCATGGGCGAACTGGGAAGAGTTCCACCGCCTCGAAGCCGAGGGCCTGACCATGTACGGGCAGATGACGGCAGGCTCGTGGATCTATATCGGGAGCCAGGGGATCCTGCAGGGCACTTACGAGACGCTCGCAGAGCTCGCGGCGCGGGATTACGACGGAAGCCTTCGCGGAAAGGTCGTCCTTACCGCCGGGCTCGGCGGGATGGGTGGCGCGCAGCCGCTGGCGATCACGATGAATGGAGGCGTCGCGCTGTGCGTGGAAGTTGATCTCCACCGCATCGAGCGGCGGATCCAGCATCGCTATCTGGATCGATGGACCGGCGATGTCGCCGAGGCACTCCAGTGGGTTGAGGAGGCGCGCAGCGAAGGCCGGGCGGAGTCGATCGGCATCTTGGGCAACGCCGCCGAAGTCCTCCCCCAGCTTCTCGACGAGGGCTTCCGCCCCGATGTAGTCACCGATCAGACCTCGGCCCACGACATGCTCGACGGTTATGTGCCCGCGGGGATGTCTTTCGAAGAGGCCACCGCGCTCCGGCGCGAGGACCCCGACACCTACGTCAAGCGCGCTTACGAGTCGGTTGCGAACCACGTTGAGGCGTGGCTGGGCTTCCAGGCCGCCGGCGCCACCTGCTTCGAATACGGGAACAACATCCGCGCCCAGGCCCGGAAAGGCGGCGTCACGCAGGCCTTCGACATCCCGGGATTCGTCGAGGCCTACGTCCGCCCGTTGTTCTGCGAGGGAAAGGGGCCGTTCCGGTGGGCCGCCCTTTCGGGTGAGCCCGCAGACATCGCCGCCACGGATCGGGCGATCCTCGAGCTCTTTCCCGACGATGACCGGTTACATCGTTGGATAACGATGGCGGCCGAACGGGTGGCGTTCCAGGGCCTGCCCGCGCGCATCTGCTGGCTGGGCTACGGCGAGCGGGCCAGAGCCGGCCTCCGGTTCAACGAGCTCGTCGCCTCCGGCGAGGTCTCGGCCCCCATCGTCATCGGCCGAGACCATCTCGACGCAGGGTCCGTCGCGTCCCCGTACCGCGAGACCGAAGGGATGCTCGACGGCTCGGACGCTATCGCTGATTGGCCGATCCTCAACGCCCTTCTCAATACGGCAGCAGGCGCGCACTGGGTCTCGGTGCACCATGGCGGTGGCGTCGGGATCGGCCTCTCGATCCACGCCGGCATGGTGGTGGTAGCGGATGGCACCGACGATTCAGCCGGGCGGCTCGAGCGAGTACTGACGTGCGACCCCGGCACGGGAGTCATGCGTCATGTCGACGCCGGCTACTCCCGGGCTATCGAAGTGGCAGAGGAACGAGACGTGCGCATCCCGATGGAGGCTCGCCGGAGGGACTAGCTCCGCCCTCAGTCATCTGCTGGACGGCATCGAACGTCCATATGCCCCGATGCTCCGACCTCTCCTCATCCATATGTGTGCCGCAAATTCTTGTGGTGCTCGTGGTGCTCGTGGTGCTTTTCGCAAAAAGCACCACAGCCGGGCCATGCGCTTGCGCCGGATGAGTATCCGGCCCTTCGCTCAGGCGTTGGGGTCAGACTAAGCGTCGGTTCTGTCCTGGTTCGTCCGGGGTCCGGCCCAAGGGGACGATGGTGATCCGGCTCACAGAGGTGCTTTCGGCCCAAAGCACCACAGGCACCACAGGCTTTTTGCAAATGATTGGTATCAAGCAGCCGCTGTCGTCGACGCATCGCCCCAGCCAATAGGCGACCATTAGTCGTCTGGCTCGCTTGCTTCAGCGCGTTCCGTTCCTCGCTGTGGGCTGCTTCGGAGTCTTCTTCGGGCCCTTCGGTCGGTCTTTGAGCCGGACTACGAAACGGACGCCTGACCAGTCGTCGTCAACCGCGCACGTCTTGTTGTCGACGAGCCCAGCATTCAAGCCGGCCTGCTGCACGATGTCGAACGTGAGATTCGTCTCGATGTTCGACGACTTTTTCGGATAGGCGATCCAGAAAGCACCATCGGGATGGATCAGGCTCGCCAGCGCTTCGAAGCGCCGTGTCAGTTGCTTCTCCCCTGTGGCGAACATCACGAGAACGTCGAGGGGGCTCCTGGCCACGTCTAAGATCTCGACACCGGCGGGAAGATCGCCGGCCATCGAAAGAAACTCCTCCATCTCCAGCCCCGCCAAGCCGAGTCGCGTACCCTCTTTGATCCCGAGCTTCTTGTGCAGCGGGGTACCGGAGTAGTCCTTGTGCGGCATCGCTATGTCCTGCTCCATCCCGAAGTCACCGCGGCCACTCGAGAGCGCACTTCAGCAAGGTCGACCTTTGTCGTTCGATGATCGCTGGCGACGAGCTCGCCGCCCACCATCACCTTGGCAACCGCGGTCGACTGCATCGAATGCACGAGCTGGCGCTCTATGGTTGCCAGGGGGTGGAGGGAGAGATCGTTCAGGTCCAAGCCCACGAGGTCGGCATGCCGTCCAGAAGCTATCTCGCCCACGGGCAAGCCGAGAAGGTCGGCGCCACCAACCGTACCCAGTCGAAAGGCCGTTGCGGCATCGAGAGCGCTCCCGTCGGTCAACCGAGCTTTGGCGAGCAGGGATGCCTGGCGCATCTCGTCGAAGACACTCTGGCGGTTGTTGGCGCATCCGCCATCCGGCCCGAGGCCGACCCGGATGCCGCGAGCCAGCATCTCGGGGAGACGCGCGATGCCGTCACCGAGGAACGCGTTCGCGCCGGGACAATGCACGATGCCAGCTCCCGATCCAGCGAGAAGATCGAGCTCCTCGTCATCGACCCACACCGTGTGCACCGTGACGAGCCTGGGGTTCAGCAAGCCCTCGCGCGCCAGCAGGCGCACCGGGGTGTCGCCATAGCGAGAAGCGATCTGATCCCGTTCGTAGCGCGCCTCGGCGAGATGAAGGTGGCAAGGAACGCCAAGCTCGGCGGCCGCCTCGAGCGCCACTCTGATCGTTGCCGGTGATGTCGCATGCAAGGAGTGAGGTGCGGGCTGGATCGAGACCGCGGCGTCGTCTGTGTGCGCTTCGGCTAATTCCTTCAGGCGGGTGGCAGCCGCGGCGGCGTTCTCCCGATAGCGCGCCGGAGCGCGCGTGGGGGCATCTTCGTCATAGAAGCACCGAGCAAGCACCAGCCGGAGCCCCACGGCGTGCGCTGCCTGGATGACCGCCTCGGCATTGTCGTTACCGGCATCGTGCAGATAGAAGAAATCTACCGTCGTTGTGACCCCGGCCAGAACCGCTTCGGAGAACGCGAACAGTGCTCCCGCGTAGATCGCATCGCGATCGAGCTCGGCGGAGAATGGATAAAGAACATCGTCTCGCCAACTTGCAAACGCACGATCGTCGGCGAATCCCTTCAACAGATTTTGAAAAGAGTGACCATGCGCGTTAACCGTTCCCGGCACGATCGCGACTTCTCCCCAGTCCTCGATGGCAAGCGATGGTGGTTCCTCGGTCCGAGCCACCACGCTGGCGATCTGGGCTCCATCTATGAGGATGGAGACGTCCTCGACGAACGCGCCATCCACCCATACCCGAGCTCCCCGGAGGACGCGCATCGACTGCACTTTAGAATGCCCGGATGCCCGTCCTTATCGGAGAACCACTCACGTTCGAGGATGTCCTTTCGGTGGCCACCCGCGCCGAGCCTGTCGAGCTCGCCCGATCCGCTCGCACACGCATCGCCAGGGCAAGACAGGTGGTCGAGGAGACGGTAAAGGCCGAGGCTACGGTCTATGGCGTCACAACCGGCTTTGGCGGGCTTGCGAACGTGCGTATCGCCCCCGGCGAGGCCACCCGCTTGCAGGAGGACATCGTTCGTTCCCATGCGGCCGCGGTGGGGCCGCCGCTGACCACGGAAACAGTGCGGGCGATGATGGTGCTGAAAGCGCGCACTTTAGCCTTCGGCATCTCCGGCATCCGTCCGATGGTGTTGGAGACGATGCTCGCACTGATCAATGAAGGCGTTCATCCCATCGTGCCATCGCAAGGATCGCTGGGGGCCTCGGGAGACCTCGCCCAACTAGCGCACCTGGCATTGCCATTGCTCGGCGAGGGCCGGGTGGAATATCGCGGGCGCGTGATGGACTCTGCGGAAGCGTTGCGCGCTGCAGGCATCCAGCCGCTAGAGCTCTCTTACAAAGAAGGTCTCGCGCTCGTCAACGGCACCGAAGGGATGTTGGCCATAGGCATCCTCACGCTGCTTGGAGCGCAGAGGCTCGCTCGTTGCGCCGACATCACCGGGGCGATGATCTTGGAAGCATGCTTGGGCACCGATCAGGTTTTTGACCAGCGCCTGATCGATCTGCGAAAGCACCAGGGTTCGAAGCTTGTCGCGGCGAACCTTCGCCGGCTCTTGGCCGGCAGCGAGATCGTCGGATCCCACCGCCACTCCGATCACCTCGTTCAGGACGCGTACTCATTACGCTGCATCCCCCAAGTGCACGGTGCCTATCGCGACGGTCTGGCTTACGTCGAAGGCATCCTGCTAGCGGAACTGGGATCGGCGGTGGACAATCCCTCCGTACTGCTCGATGCCGGTGAGATGCGGTCAAGCGGGAACTTCCACGGAGAATCCCTCGCGATCGGGCTCGACCATCTCGCGCTCTGCGTCGCCGGATACGGAACCATTGCAGAGCGGCGGATCGCCCGCCTGGTCGATCCCAACCTCAACAACGGACTGCCTGCATTCCTCACCGACGATCCTGGACGGCGCTCGGGGTACATGCTCGTCCACTACACGGCGGCCTCGCTGGTTGCGGAAGATCGCAGCCTCACTTTCCCCGTGTCGTCGGACTCGATCTCTACCTCAGCGGGGCAGGAGGACCACGTCAGCATGGGATTCACTGCTGCGCGTAAAGCTGCAGCCATCCTTGCAAACACCCGTAACGTCATCGCGATAGAGGGGCTCGCGGCAGCACAGGGACTCGATATGCGCGGCCCCCTCCAACCCGCACCCGCTACGGCCGCGGCAGTTGGGGTGCTCCGCGAAGTATCCCCTTACTTGGTCGAGGACCGCCCGCTCGCGGACGACATCGGAGCTGCTGCGAAGTTGATCTCGGGTGGAGCACTCAGCACCGCGGTGGAAGAGGTAACCGGCTCCCTCGACTAGGTCGCAGCCGAGCCCGTCGCGTCACTTCTCGATCCGCCAGCGCGCCGAGTCCGCGACATGCACTACGTTGCCGCCGCATATGACGGCTGCGACAGGATCGTTGTCCGGCCGGTAGGTCACATCCTCGAAGGCGGGTGCGTCGAGCAAGACCATGTCGGCGCGAAAGCCCGGGGCCAGACGTCCCACCTGATCTTCGAGGCCGAGTACATACGCCGCGTTGACGGTGGCGGCCCCCAGTGCTTCGAAGGGACGGAGACCATAGAGCCGGCACGCGAGCGCCATCACGAAAGGCATCGAGTGGATCGGCGAGGTACCCGGATTGAGGTCGCTGCCGAGCGCAACGATCGCGCCTTTGTCAATGAGGTCGCGGGCCGGTGGTTTCGCCGCCTGGCGAAGGGTGAACGTGGCACCCGGCAGCAACACGGCGGCGGTATCGCTGGCCGCCAGATCCCCAACGGCATCGAGGGAAGTGTGGTTGAGGTGGTCTGCTGACCTGAATCCCCACCGCGCTGCGAAGGCGCCCGCTTGACCATCCTCGAGTTGATCTGCGTGCATGCGCATGCTGAGACCCAGCTCGTCGGCGGCACCGGCCAGACGAGCCGCATGTTCCAACGCGAAGGCGATCGACTCGACGTATAGATCGCAGGCGCGTGCCAGCCCTTCGTGCGCGGCTTGGGGGAGCTGATGCTCGGCGGCCTCTCCGACCCACTCCCCGGCCGACTTGCCCTGCGGGATCGCATGAGCCGCCAGACACGTTCCGACCACAGTTTGAGGGACGCTGGCGGCCAACTGTCGCGCGATCCGCAACTGGCGAAGCTCTGCCTCCACCGACAGTCCGTAGCCAGATTTCGTCTCGAAAGTAGTCGTGCCGTGAGCCAGCATCGAGCGGGCCAGCCGTCCGGAGAAGTCCAGGACTTCGTCGTCGGATGCCTGCGCCAGCAGCTTCGCCGAGCGATAGATCCCGCCTTCCTCCGAATGCAGGGTTTCGTAGCGAACGCCGGAGAGCCTGGCGGCGTCCTCGTCCGCGCGCCAGCCGTAGAAGGGCAGGTGAGTGTGCGGATCGACAAACCCAGCTACGACGGTGCAGCCCGATCCGTCGATCTCGACGTCGCCCACACCCGCGTCGCCGACCTCGGTGATGCGCTCACCGGTCCACCCGATCGAGGCCGCCTCCTGGCTCCGCATCTCTTCTGAGAGCTCCCCGCGCAATGGCCCGGTTCCCGAGAAGGTCACCAGGCGAACACCTCGGATGCGGAAAGTGCTCATATCCCGTCGCTTTCTGGGCGCTGCCTTCGAACCTTGAGGAAGGCGCGTCTTCCATCGGCGCGCGTAACCTCCTCGACCTCACCTCTGTGACGAAGGTAGACGAGGTGGGCGATGGCTTCGCCGACGGCGAGTCTTCGCTGAAAGTCGAACAGCTCAGGGCCGAAGACCTCATCGGTGATCTCGCCCACAGTTCGCGGCTCTCGCCGGATCACTTGAAGGATCGAGCCGAGGCGGCGGTCGTGATGCCGTGCGATGACCGCGGCTCGTGCTGCTCCCTCGTCGAAGGGCCTGCCGTGGCCTGGCAGCACGAGGCTGGGATCGAGTGCCGCGACCCTCTCGAGGGAGTCGAGGTAGTCACCCAGGGCGTCCGCTTCTCCCCTCTCGGCGAAATCGATGTGCGGAGTCACAGTGGGAATGAGATGGTCCCCGGATAAAAGCAGACGATCGTCCTCGCTGTACAGACAGATATGCGCCGCTGAGTGTCCCGGCGTATGGACCAGTGTCCACGTTCTCCCGCCGCTGTCGAAGCTCTCTCCGCCGCGCACCTCGCTGGTGGCTTCTACGACTTCGGAGACGTAGCTTCGCCAATCCTCAAACGCCGTCAGCTCGCTCAACTCTTCGTGAGGGACGCCGAAGTTCTCCAGCAAGTGACCGAGCCGGCGTGCCGTCTCCACCGGATCGCGATAGGCGTCGAGATCGTGACGGCTCTGCTCATGCATCATCAGGTCGGCTCCGGTCTCCCTAACGAACTTGCCTGCCATCCCGTAATGGTCGACATGCGGATGGGTGACTACGAGGCGGCTGACGTCCCCGGGTTCCACGCCGCACGCCCGCATCGACTGCACGAGCTCGTCCCACCCATGTGCCGGTTGGAGCGCGGGCTGGAAGATCCCACAGTCGACGAGCGTGCACCCTGCGGGATCAGCAAGGAGATACGCGTTGACGCGCTCGAGACCCTTGAATGGCAGAGGTAGAACGAGGCGAAAGACACCGGGGGCTGGTTCACGCCTGCGGTGTTCGATCACAGGGTCTAGTGGCGGTTATTCGTGGATCTGTTCCTTGACCACGAACGAGACGCGCACCAGCACGCGGTATTGCACCTCGCTGCCCTCGACGACCCCTTCGATCCGTTCCACCTCGAAAGTAGTGAGGCCCTTGAGCGTCAAGCTGGCCCGGTGAACAGCCTCGTTCACCGCTTCTTCGATGCTGGAGCCGGTCGCAGTGAGGTCGATCGACTTCTGAACGGCCATGGTTCAGATGACGCCGGGGGGCCCGGGGGCCTAGACCTTGGTTGTCTTGCGGGCAGCTCGCAGGCTGCGCGCCTGGGCCTTGCGTGCAGCAGCAGCTGCGGTCGCACGCGCCTGAGCGGCGGCCAGGCGCGTTTGCGCACCTGTGCTTGCCGAGGTCGAAGAGGTCTGCGCCGCGACCCTGGCTGCATCGGCAGCCTTGCGCGCGCTGATCTTCGCCTGCTTCATCTCCTTGGAGTTCGCCACGTCCTTGGCTCGGCGCTTGCCGACTTGCATGGCGATCTTTGCCACGTTCCGCGCAGCTTCCGAAGTGGCTTGCCGGTGTTTGACGACATTCTTGGCGTCCCGGGTGCTGGCGACGTCCCGGACGGTCATACGGGCCGCCTCTGCCGCCTTCTTGCCGACACTCTGAAGGTCTCGTCCTGCTTGCGCGATCTGCTTGCGAGCTGCCGCTGTAGGAGTGGCTTTACGTCTGAACATGAGGTCCTCCTCTGATAGTTCTGGACCCTAGAGAGTACCTTCCCGCCGGTGCTCCGACGTCCGGGACTCAGTCGGCCTCGGTGGTCTCCGATGGATCCAACGCAGGCATCTGCAATCCCAGCCTCGCTAGCAGCGCCTTGATCTGGTCCGCCCGCCATCCTCGGTCGCGAAGCTCTGCAACCAGAGGCAGAGCCATGCCGTTCAGGTCTTCGTCCTCGAACGATTCATACCCGTCGAGGAACCCTCGCGCGTAATCCCACGACACGTATTCGTCGGGATCGGGGTCGTAGGCGGGTTCGTGCACCGGCGAGTCCCCGTGGTCGAGGAGCTGCTCGAGGTTGCCCTCCAACAGATCCCAGGTGAGGTAGTGGTCTTCTTCACAATCGGGGCAGTAGAAGACCGCTCCTTTCAAGCCGCGCGCGCCGAGCATCTCGCGCAGCGCCCTGACATCCACAAGGTCCTGACGAAGCAGGTCTCGCTCGTCGTCGTCTAATGGAGCTTCATCGCGCGGGTCATCTTCTTCGTCCACCCCGCTATCGTAAGGGTGTGTTCCCTGCTAGCCCAGATATGCGCTCAGGATCGAGTGCCCGAGGAAGATCGCGATCGTGGTCCCCAGCACGAGGAACGGCCCAAACGGCACCTGCATCTTGCGGCCGCCGCCAGTGACCAGCATCGCGATGAGACCGATCACGCCGCCGAGAACGAAGGACAAGAACATACCAACCAGCACGACGCCCCACCCATCGAGGTAGCCGAGGAACATCCCGAGCAGGAACGCAAGTTTCACGTCACCGCCGCCCATACCGGCGGGGTTGATGAAGGCAACCACGAAAAGGAAGCCGCCGAAGATCGCGGCACCGATCGCGGCGTGAACCAATGCATCGGGATAGCCGCCGACAACTGACGCGACGATCAGCCCCGCGGTCCCTGCGGCGAGCGCAGGGAAGACAACGCGGTCCGGCAAGAGCCTGTGCTCCAGGTCGATAGCGGAGAGCACGACCAGGACCCAGAAGAAGGCCGCGTACACGACCGTTTCCAGGCGGAAGTGAAACTTCAACGCGGTCAAGCCGAACAATAGGCCCGAGGTGAGTTCAATCAGCGGGTATCGAGGCGACAGGCCTGCGCCGCAATTGTGGCAGCGGCCGCGTTGCATGACGAACGCCAGCAGCGGGATCTTCCCCGCGATGCCGGCAGTGGCGCCGCATCCGGGACATCGGTCCCACCCTCCAAGCAGCGGCTCGCGCCGGGGGATGCGATCTGCGGCAATGCCCGCAAACCTCCCGAAGAGCAGCCCGGCGACCAGCGCGACCGCGACCAAAACACCGGTCATCCGCTTCCTACTCCCACAGCCCGCGCACGGGAGCAGCTGGGCGTGCCTTTCCCATGACTGCCTCCACCATCCGTACCGTTCGCACGGATGCGTCCACGTCGTGCACACGCACGAACGCGGCGCCGTGCAACACCGACAACGCGACCAGAGCGAGGCTTCCCTCCAGGCGATCGTCCACGCCGAGGTCAAGCGTCTCGCCAACGATGTCCTTACGGGATGCGGCCACGAGAACGGGGAGTCCCACCGCAGTGAGCTCTGGCAGCCTGCGTACGAGCTCGAGCGATTGGAAAGTGTTCTTCCCGAAGTCGAGTCCCGGGTCGACCACAAGTTGGTTCCGTTGCACGCCGGCCCCCATCGCCACTCGCTGCAGATTGAGCCAACAAGCGATGACTGCGGCGACAACATCGGCGTACCGAGGATGGCGGGGGCGTCCTCGGATCTGACCCCCGTTGTGCATCAAGACGAGCTTCGCACCCTTTTCGGCACAAACCTCGGCGAGACCGCGATCAGCGAGCGCGGTTACATCGTTGATGATCGCGGCTCCCGCGTCGATCGCGGCGCGCGCGACTGCGGGGCGAGACGTCTCCACAGAGATGGGGACCGAACTTGCACCGGCCAGCGCTTCCACAAGCGGCATCAGACGGGTGAGTTCTTCACCTTCCGGTACATCCGGCCCAGGTCCCGCTCGGACCGCTCCGAGGTCGAGGATGTCGGCTCCTCCTTCGACCAAACGAAGTGCGTGGTCCCGTGCATCCTGCAGTCGCATCCGGCCGCCATCGAAAAAGGAATCGGGCGTGCGATTGACGATGCCCATCACCATGCAGCGGTCCGTGCTGGTCGGCCCGAGCGCGGACGCACTCATGATTCGATCATCGGCACAGGATGCGCCGAAGTAACGAGGTAGATCCCCAGGAGGATCGCCACGCCTCCAGGAAGAACCAGCAGGGACGGAACCTCTCCCAAGAGGATGAAAGCGAGTGCGGTCGCCAGGACAGGCTCGGCCATCACGGTCACCGATACCGTCGTGGGATCGATCGCCTTCAACGCGAAGTTGATGAAGGTGTGCCCCAGCAGCTGGGGTCCGACTACCAATCCGGCGAGGGCCCACCAGGAATGCGCCACATATCCGGTCAGAGGAACGTGAGCTACGAGGCACGCCAGCAACAGCAGCAGCGCCGCCACTGCATAGGTGATCGTTGCGTACTCGAGGATCCCGAGATCGCGGCGCGCGGCTTGGCCTGCCATGAAGTAGCCGCCGGCTGCGGCTGCGCCAAGGACCGCAAGAAAGTCGCCGGTCAACGAAGACCCTCCTAGATCGCCGCCACCGATCAAGGCGGTCCCGCCCAGCGCGACGGCGATCCCGATCCACGTGGAGGGGGCGAAGCGCTCGTGTTGCAGCGCCCACGCTGCGACGGCGATGAATACCGGCGTTATCGAGACGAGCAGCACCGACGAGGCTATGGACGTGAGACGGATCGAGCTGATCCATGTCGCGAAATGTGCGGCGAGGAACGCACCGGCAACGATCGGCATGCGCATCTTTCCGCCGTCGACCCTGCGAAGGCGGGACCAAGCGAACGGAGCCAAAACGGCGGCCCCTGCCACACAGCGCCAGAACGCTATCGCCAGGGGCTCGACCCCGGAGGCGTACCTAACCAGAACCGCCGAAGTAGATGCCGCAACCACACCCACGCTAAGGATCGGCCACGGAGGCCAGGTGACGCTGCGAGAGGGAGAGCGAAGCCCGGACGGAGAGGGGGCGTCGCGTTCTTCCACGGCCAACTAGCCTAAGGCCATGGCTTCGAAGATCGGGGTTGGTGTTGGCGCCATCGTGACGGGAGGCGGCGGTCTTCTGATGGTGAGGCGCGCCAAGGATCCGGGGCGCGGGCTGTGGTCCATCCCCGGCGGACACGTTGAACCGGGCGAATACTTAACCGACGCCCTCGTCCGCGAGGTAAGGGAAGAAACCTCTCTGGACGTGCAGGTAGACGATCTCGTGGGGATCCTGGAGCTGCCCGGTGAGGACCACCTCATCATCCTCGACTACCACGCGACTGTTGTCGGAGATTCGGACCCTATTGCCGGCGACGACGTAGACGATGTGCGATGGGTGCCCTTCGAGGAGATCGCACAGCTCGAGTGCACTCCCCTCTTTGAAGAGACCATGCGGGGCTGGGGAGTCCTGCCGGGCTAGCAGTCGGCTCGCAGCTAGCAGACGAAAAGCGCCACTTGTGTGTTCTGGCGGACCACCGAACCGGGGATCGGATCGGTCTCTTGAACGATGGTTCCGTGACCCCCGCAGGATTGGACCACCTGAACCAGCAGACCAAGAGCCTCAAGCCGGTTGCGCGCCGAGGCGATCGACATGGTCCGCACATCCGGCACCGTCACGAGCTTGTATCTGGGGCCCTTCGAGATCATCAGATCGACCGCACTTCCCGCCGGGGCCATGGTGGTAGAAGCGGGGGCAGTTCCGATGACGGTGCCTTTTGCCACCGAATCCGAGAACTCCACTGTCTTGGTCACCTTGAACCCCCCAGCCTTGAGTTGCCTGACCGCCTTCGCCTCGGTAAGCCCGGTGACCTGCGGAATGGAGGTGGGCTTGGGCCCCCTGCTCAGGACCAGGTCGACGGAGCTTCCCCACGCGAGCACACCCGACGAGGGCCGCTGTGCCATCACGGTTCCGGGCGGCTGATCGGAGTACCGGTGCGTGATCGTCCCAACGGTCATGCCGACGGTTGCAAGCAGGGATCGAGCGCCATCGAGCCGGCCCCCCTGCACAGTGGGCACCTTGAAACGCGGCAGACCTGAAGACACGATCAGGCGAACTCGCGATCCCTCGAGCAACTTGCCTCCCTCCGGCAGCTGGGTGACGACGTCGCCCTTGGGGATCGAGTAGTCAGGCTCCGATCCGGAGATGAACGCATGGAGCCCGGCCGCGGCGGCGGTGCGCATAGCTTTGCTCGTACTGACGCCCACCACGCGCGGGACTGCAACGAATGTCGGTTTGGTCAGCTGCTGGTGAAGCTTGAATGCGCCGACGCCCAGCGCGAGAAGCACCAGCGCGAGGCCGGCGATCTTCCACGCCCACGAACGCCCCGGGCGGCGGGCTCGCTCCCGCAGATCGACGATGGGGGTCGACGCGGTCTCAGGCAGATGGATGTCGGCGTCGTCTTGATCCACCAGCATGCGCAACGGTGAGGCTTCCGACCACGCGCCTGCCGTCGCGCGCAAAGCCTCGGCCATGTCCCCAGCAGTCGCGAAGCGGTCGGCAGGATCCACCGCACACGCACGCAGCACCACGTCGTCTGCTCGATCACCGAGCTCAGGATCGATCTCGGACGGCAGTTCTGGGGGTTCGACAGCGCGGCGTCGTAGCAGATCTGCGGGCGAACCCGCATAGGGCTGGCGGCCGGTAAGCAACTCGCACAGGACCGCCCCGGCAGCCCAGATGTCCGATGCAGGAGTGGCCTGTTCTCCTTCGGCTTGCTCGGGAGAGAGGTACCTGAGAGTCCCCGAGATGACCCCGCCGGGCAATGTCCTGTCGGCGTCCAACGCGAGAGCGATGCCGAAGTCCGCCACCTTCACCCTGCCGGTTCTCTCGATGAGGATGTTCTCCGGCTTCACGTCACGATGGACCAAGCCGCCGCTGTGAGCGGCCTCGAGCGCGTCGCACACTGCCGCCATCACCTGCACGGCTTGCGGCGGGTGGAGAGGTCCCCGTGCCGCGAGTACCTCGCGGAGGTCCTTGCCGGGGACGTACTCCATGACCATGTAGTAGGTCAGCTCGCCGGCCGAGCCCCAGTCATAAACACCAACGACGTTCGGATGGGTAAGGCGGGCAGCCGCGCGCGCTTCGGCCCGGAAGCGAGCGACGAAGTCTGGATCTGCCGCCAGCGAGGGTTGCAAGACCTTCACCGCCACCGGTCGATCGAGAAGGAGATCGTGAGCCCTGTAGACGTCGCCCATCCCGCCGCCGGCGATCCGTGAGACGAGCGAATACCGGTCCGAGAAGACCTCTCCCACCAAGTCCACCATCAGCCGCGCCATGACTAGCTGCTCCCCGGATCGTGCTTGAGGTGGTATTCGAAACGCTTCTCGAGGATGGCGAGGCGCCGTGCCAGCTCGGCCGCCTGGGCTCCCGCGGAGCCGGCCGAAGCAGTCGCCGCAGCTGCCGCGGAATCCACGCCGGCTACCTTGCCTTGGAGATGGCCGAGTTTCGCCGCTGCGGCATCGAGGCGGCGGGCGAGCGACGCTATGCGTGCGGAAGCCTTCCCCGCGGTGGCTACCAGGTGCTGCTGGTCGGCGCGGAGGGCCCGCAGTTGCCGGTCGAGGCCATCCAGGCGGGCGGAAACCTGCCGGTCCCGGGCAGAGAACGTGTCGCCTCTCGAGGCTGCCGCCTGTTGGCAAGCGGGCGCGCCGAACAGGACGAGTAGTGCAAGAAGAACCCGCGGCATCGTTCGAATCGTCACACAGGCCCCCGCAGCCTCTTTGGCAATCTCAGGCAGAGCAGATTCTCAGTAGACCACAACAGCACACTTTAGGCTACAGCAGTCACACGATCTCCACCGTGGCGACCAGCGCCAAGTGGTCAGACGCGTCCGAGTCGATGGCGGTCCAACCCGTCACTTGAAGCCCCCGTGCGAGGACGAAGTCGATCTGGCGCTTGCGCCACAGCCACCCGAAGGTTGGTTCGGGGGTTGCAGGGCAGGAGAACCCCGCGTCGAGCAGGGGTTTGAGGGTCGGAAGGGTCTGGTTGAGGTCCCCCATCACCAGGGTGGGATCGGTCTGGGCCGCGGCGGTTCCGGCAAGAGCGCGCGTCTGCCCCAAGCGTGGGGCCGCCTCTCGCGATAGGTGTGTTGCGAGAACGCAGATCTCCTTCCAGCGGGCGACGATGACTCCCCTGGGCTCGTCGTGAGGCTCCTGCGGCAACTGCTGCAGCTCAGCCTCGACCGGCTCGATCGCGGCGATGCCCACCCCGAACCGGCCTTCGCCCCGCCGGAGTGTGGGAAAGAACTGGATCGTCATGCCGGTTAGCTGCTGGAGGACCCTGGGCTGGTCCACCCGTCCCGACCGGGCCATGCCTTGATCGAGCTCTTGCAACGCCACCAGAGAGGCCTTTGTTCTCGTGATGACGTCAGCTATCCGCTCGAGCTCGATGGACCCATCACGGCCCTCGCAATGATGAACGTTAAAGGTGGCGACACGCATGACAGGAGCAACGATAGGCGTGCGTCCCGTGCGACCATGGGCTTATGAACGAACCACCCGACTCCCTCGGCACTCTGCCGGACGAATCGGAAGAGACCTTCTGCTACGGGCATCCCAAAACCCCCACAAAGCTGAGGTGCTCACGCTGCAACCGGCCCATCTGCGGTCGTTGCGCGATCCCAGCGTCCGTCGGCCAACAGTGCCCCGAGTGTGTCGCCGAAGGTTACCGAACCACCCGCAAGGCACGCTCGACGTTGCGGGCTATGGCCCCTGCGGTCTTCGCCCTCATAGTGATCAACGTCGCCGTCTATGTCGCCCAGAAGGTCTTTCCGGTCGTGACACAGCGCTTTTCATCGCAGCCGATCAAGATCGCGGACGGGCAGTGGTGGCGTCTGGTCACACCTATGTTCTTGCACTCACCGTTCCTTATCTGGCACATCGTCTTCAACATGATGGCGCTGTTCATCTATGGCCCTTATGTGGAGCGAGCTTACGGAACTCGCCGTTTCGTAGCGCTCTACCTCGCTGCAGGTTTCGTAGCCGGCGCGGTGTCCTACACATTCGGGCCTTGCAACGTCTACGGACTTGGCGCATCGGGGGCGATCTTCGGAATCATTGGCGTACTGCTCGTGTACCTCTTCAAGAGGCGGCAGTCGGCCGGTGAGGCTCAGTTCCTGCGAGGGCTGCTTGTGCTGGTCGGCATCAACTTTCTGATCCCGTTCGTCTTTCCCGGGATCGATGTATACGCACATCTCGGAGGTCTGGCTGCCGGGCTGATGTTGGGGGCCGGGATGGACAACGGGGGCAGCGAACCCGCGAGCAAGCCGCGGCAGCTGGCAGCGATGGCAGCAGTGATCGGTCTGGGTCTCCTCCTGGTCGGCTTCCGCACGGCAACCTTCACCTGCTAAAGGTCCACCGGAGTCGCAAGCAAGGCCGTAATCAGTCCCGCTGGGGACAGATGAATCCTTCGGGGGCGCTTCGACCCCTAGCGGATCTCTACCTGGCCGCTCGTTATCACTGCCCTTCCGTCGGGATTGAGAGTCACGAAGCCGAAGCGGTCGGGACCCTCGCCCTCGGTCTCGCGCCACAGTTTCGTGGTCAGTTCCTGGCCCGGCAGTACCGGCCGGCTGAAGCGGACGGCAACGCGACTGACTCGGCTGGGGTCTCCGCCCGCCAGACCGTTGACCCCCGCCTTGGTCGCCATCGCCATCGTGCACATCCCGTGAAGGATCGGCCGGCGCAGTCCGGCTTTGCGGGCGACCGCCGGGTCGAGGTGGATCGGGTTGCGATCCCCGGACGCCTCCGCATAGCGCGTCATCTGATCCTCGTCCACCTTGGTGGACTCCTCGTAGACGACATCTAAAGGCAACTCGTCGTCGGGGGCGGGTCGACGTGCCGCACCGCGTGGCACCGATCCTCGGATAAACATCGTCCCCCGCACCTCTGCTGCCACTTCTCCCGATGCGAGAGTTTCGGTGGCCTTCACGGTGAACGTCTCCCCGGCTTCGGTCAGATCCACCGACTCCAGAACGCCCGAGACCTTCAGAACAGCCCCCGGAGTGATCGGCGCGTAAAGCACGTGTTCCTCCGCCGCGTGCACCAGTCGCAGCATGTCGGCGCCGAGCTCCGGATCAAGACTGGCGTCCATGAACGACTTGAAGGCGGGGACCACAGGAAAGATCGGCGGCGCAACGGCGTCGGTCCCCAGGTACCGCTCGTTCAGGTCGTTGGTGGCGCGGGCGAACCTCTCAATGGCCTCGGGGGTCACTTCGTAAGTGGTCTCACTGTAGGCCTTTCCGGCAAGATCGGAGTTGAGGGGCACGCGATCTATCTCGGCAGACGCACTTCGGCTTCGCCGAGGATCGCGGACTGCTCTGTTTCCAGATCGAGCTCGGCAGGTCCCGCACCTCGCCGCTTGGCTTCGATCGCGACGGTGATGACGTCGTCCATCTTGCCGGTTACCAGAGCAGTGCACACGACCTCGTCACCGGGCCACACGCGCGTAGTGAATCTGACTTTGAAGCGCACGAGATGCTGGGGTCCGCCGAACCATCTGGAGACTGCCGTCGCCAGGTATCCCGCCGGAAGCATGCCCATAGCGAAAACGGTGGGGGCTCCGGTACCACGCGCGTAGTCCTCATCTGTGTGAACGGGGTTGAAGTCGCCCGACGCCGCTGCGTAGCGCTGGATGTCCTCGCGAGTGATCGGTCCGAAAACGATCGGTCCGAACTCGAGACCTTCTTGTACACCTTCCAATTGAGGAGGAGCGGGGAAGATCTGATTGGTGTCGATCCTTCGTTGACTCATCAACCCACGTCCTTGGCCGTCTCGATCAGCGTGTAAAAAGCGCGGAGGACTTCGTCCCCGGCATCATCGGTGAATACAGACTCGTAGGTGATGAAGCGCATAGAGCCTCCGCGCTTTCCTTGCTTCGAAAAGTCTTTCGAGATCCGCATCTCTCCCCTCAGCGTCTCTCCCACCAGAGGCAACCGGGTGAAGATGAATTCTTGTTCGCCGTGGAGGACACGGGCGTAGTCAAGGCCTGAGCCAAGCCGTTCCTCCCGCTCTTCCCGCGGCACCGCCCACAGCTGGGTCACTGTGAACGTCGGGGGGGCCAGGCAGGCCGGGAATCCCTGCTCGAGGGCTGCTTGAGTGTCGAAGAAGAGGGGGTTGTCGTCGCCCACGGCCATTGCAAATTCGGCCGCCTTGTCCCCCTCGATGGGCAGATCGAAATAGAGCACCTCTTCAGGCAAGCCCGATCCCCTGCCCTCCCGCCGCCCGCATCATCCACGGCATCATGCCGTCCGGTGCGACCCCGTCCGGAAACAGCTCGCGCAATCGGGAGATCAGTTTGCCGGGTTCCCAGCGTTCGTCCTGCTTCAACACCGCACCGACATCCCATGGTTTGAGGACGCTGATCACCCCGCCATACACGAAGAAGCACTGCCCCGTTATGCCCTGGGCCTCATCCGAAGCGAGCGCTACAACTAGTGGCGAGACATTCCCCGCCTCGAGAGCGTCGAAACCCTCGGCCGACTGCGGCATGCTGCCGAAAGTCTGCTCGGTCATCCTCGTCCGGGCGTTCGGAGCGAGGCAGTTAACCGTCACGCCATAAGGGCCCAACTCCTGGGCGGCGATGATCGTGAAGGCTGCGATCCCGGCCTTGGCCGCCCCATAGTTGGACTGCCCGACGTTCCCGAAGATGCCCGACGGGCTGGACGTGTTTATGACCCGAGCGTTGATGCGGTCGCCCGCTTTGGCCATCTCCCGCCAGTAAGCGGCGGCATGGCGCGTCGGGGCGAAATGACCTTTGAGGTGGACTGAAATGACAGGATCCCACTCCTGCTCGGCCATGTTCACGAGCATGCGGTCGCGAAGGATGCCGGCGTTGTTCACGAGGATGTCCAGCCTCCCGAAGTCGCCGATCGCTTGTTTCACCATGTTTTCGGCATGCTGGAAGTCGGAGACATCGTCGCTGTTCGGCGCCGCCTGGCCCCCGTGAGCGGTGATCTCGTCGGCGACGCTGTGAGCGGGTGCAGGGTCATGGCCTTCGCCGGAAGCCGAGGCCCCTACGTCGTTGACCAGGACCTTCGCTCCCGCCTGGGCGAGGGCCAGAGCATGAGCACGCCCGATCCCGCGCCCCGCGCCGGTGACTATGGCTACTTTTCCATCCAGCGGCGGCATCGATCCTCCTTGGAGATTGGTCGTGCGGGTGCCTAATCTAGTCGGCCCGGCTTCCGGAGCCGTCTTTCGGGCCAGCCCTGTCGCATCGGCTCTGGGCAGCGGAATCCGAGCATGGCCCCCGAGAAACAAGTGACCCTCCGCTCGGATCGTTGTGGTGTCTGTGGTGCCTGTGGTGCTATTAGCCAGGAGCACCTCTGTGAACGGAATCACATCGCCGCCTTGGGGGTTAAAGCCGGACAAATCATCCCGGAGACAAGGCTGAGCCCAACAAGGGACCACTCATCGAGCGCAGAACGGTCTTGCTAGTGGTGCTTTTCGCCAAAAGCACCACTAGCACCACCGGCACCAGAAGCTTCCCGCGAACCGGCATAGGTACTTTCCCCCCTGGTTAGTGCGCCAATGCAGCCCCAAAGGCGGGGCCTGCCCCGATGATCTCCTAGGCGCCGCCTCTTGCGGGGCCACACCGCGAGCCTCCAGGGATGGCAGCGCAAGCCCAACACTCCCGAGGCCTCAGCGGGAGACGAGGTTCCCGGATTTGCTCGCGGCCGCGCTCCAGATGTGTTTTCATTCATGCCACGTGAGAAAGGAGGTGGTCCAGACCTTGAGTGATAGTTCCAACGGACCTCACGAGGTGACCGGCTGCTAGTGGCCTAAGCCTTACCCGCAACACCGGATTCTGGCCACTTCAGGTACCAGGCCACTGGGCAGAATCCCAACCGGTTCACCGGCACCCTTCCTTCCCGGATTGGTCCCCTGGGCGTGCGAAGCACGAAGCAAGAAGGTTGCAACGGCCGAACTAACAGACCGGCGCAGGAGCTTTCCTGCGCCGGTTCTTTTTATCGCTCACCGTCGGCGGCGTGGGCTCAGAGATCTCGAGCCACCTAGCGGCGGAGACCTTTCGCCTGACCGGACACTCACCTATATCTAGGTGACATCTCTTCTCAGGAACAACGCCACCGCAGCGACGGTGACAATCGCCGAGTACACGCACAGGACCAGCAGCGCCTGAAGGGAGCTGTGCCCGACGATGACCCCGTTACCCGAGTTGGTCGCCGCTTTCGGACCGACGATGAAGATTCCGGCATTCTCAGAGAAGAGCCACCCCGACCATTGCGGCTTGAGGCCCTGGACGAGGTTCTCGAGAACGAACAGATAGAAGAACGCGCCGAGGACCGCAGCCGTCGTGTTACGAGCCATCGACGCGATGCCCAGCCCGATCGCTGCTCCCAGAACTGCCACGATGGCACCACGAGCCGCCGAGCCCGCCGCGGACCAGAACCAGTGTGCGTTGGCGCCCGCCGTGGAGCCATGAGCTAAGGCGCTTGGGAGCAGCGCCAGTCCAAGCACGATCTGCAGCACGATCGCCGACACGAAGGTGAAGACGGCAGCTGCCACCAGCTTGGCTACGAAGATCCTGACGCGACGCGGCTCCCATGTGAGCAAGGTCGTCATCGTCCCTGCGCTCCATTCCGCGCCCATGAAGGAGGCTGCCAACGCGATGCCAAGGATCGTTAGCGGAGCACTGACACCTTGAAACACGTTTTTTATGTCAACGACATTGAAGCCGTTTCCCGGCTTCGCGCTGTTGATGAAGACGAGCACTGCGGCCAGAGCGATGCCGGCAAGCGCCAGGAGCCCGAACAGATGCACCGCCCGGCGTGACCAGCACTTTCGCAGCTCACTTCGTAGCAACGCGGTCATCGGTACGCCTCTCCGGCCGCTGTCGGCACGAGCTGGAGATCAACCGTGTATGCCGTGTCCAACCAGACCTCGGTCAGTTGTCGAGCACGATGGCGCGCGCCATCAGTGTGTGGTCATCCGGGGGTGGTCAAGTGACGTCTCGTCTGAAGAACAGGACTACCGCAGCTAGCGACAGGATCCCCGCATACGCGACCACAGCCAAGAGCGCGGCGACTGGACCATGCGTGATGATCGGGCCCTGGCCGCTGTCCACAAACTCACGGTGGCCGATAACGAAGATGGCGGCGTTGTCTCCGAACAACCACCCGATCCAGTGAGGTTTGAGGCCGCGCACGAGATTCTCCAAAACGAACAGGTAGAAGAAGGCAATCAGAACTGCAGCCGTGGTGTTGCGGGCGAGCGATCCGATGGCGAGTCCTATCGCAGCGCCCAATGCGCATATCAACGCTCCACGCAACATTGAATAGATGGTGGCCATGACCCAGCTCGCATCCGCGCCGGCCGTGGAGCCATGAGCCAAGGCGCTTGGGAGCAACGCCAATCCAAGCACGATCATGACAAGGAGCGCAGATAGGAAAGCGAAGATCACAGCGGCAAGGAGCTTGGCCGCATAAACCCTCCCCCGGCGCGGCTCCCACGTCAGCAGCGTCGTCATGGTTCCTGCCCCCCACTCGGCTCCCATGAAGGAAGCCGCCAATGCGATGCCGAGGATGATGAGGCTGATGCTCGTGCCCCGGAAAACCTGCTTCAGATCCACCAGGTTGAAGGCGCTGCCCGGCTTGGCACTGTTGATGAACACGAGCACCGCCGCAAGGATGATGCCGGCGAGAGCAAGGGCGCCGAACAGATGCACGGCCCGCCGAGACCGATCCCTGCGCAGCTCGGTGCGCAGCAGCGCGATCACGCGTTTGTACCTGCGGAAGGAGTCTCTGTCGGCTCGTCCTCTGTGGGCAGAGGCGCGGCCGGATCCTGCGTGAGCTCCAGGAAGACCGTTTCCAGGTCTGCCTCCAGCGGCCGTAACTCCGACAGATAAAGACCTTGATCGGCGAGCGTCTCGGTGATCGAGCTGGCGCGATCGGCGGGCAGCTTCACGGAGATGGCACCGCCGTCGATCGCCGCCTCCATCCCGGCGCCTTGCAGTACCTGAAGCCCGCGGTCCAACTCCGATAGCTTCACGACGAAACCTCCGCCGCTCCTCTCGTGCAGAACGTCCTCAACGGCGCCTGAGACGATCAACTGCCCACGCGCCAGGATCGCCACGTGATCGCACATCTGACGCACTTCGCTGAGGATGTGGCTGGACACGAAGACCGTCCGGCCCTCCTTCCCGAGAGCCCGCAGCAACTCTCTGATCTCTTTGATGCCGGCGGGGTCCAAACCGTTGGCGGGCTCATCGAGGATCAAGACCTCAGGGTCTTTCAGGAGAGCGGCGCCGATACCGAGACGCTGCCGCATGCCGAGCGAATACGTCTTGACGCGGTGATCGGCTCGGTCGGCCAGACCAACCTGGGCAAGGGTCTCGGCGACCCGCGCCCGGCTGATGCCTTGGAGGGCTCCCAAGAGCTCGAGGTTCTTTCGCCCCGAGAAACCAGGGAACAGGGACGGCGTCTCGACTATCGAGCCCACGCGATTGATGACCTTTTCGATGTCTGTCTGGGTGTCCACCCCGAGCAGACGCGTTATGCCCGAGGTGGGGCTGATGAGCCCCAGCAGGCAGCGGACGGTGGTGGTTTTGCCGGCGCCGTTAGGACCGAGAAATCCGAACACGCCGCCCTCGGGTACCGCGAGGTCGAGTCCGTCCACAGCGATCGTCGACCCGCCCCGCAGCCGGCGGTATTCCTTCTTGAGCCCTTCGATCTCGATGACTGCCATGCCCGCGAGGATGACGGGTAAAGAGACCCGTGGCAAACATCACGACAGAAGTTTCTTCAAACCTTGTTCGTCCAGGGTAGTTACGCCGAGCTGAAGCGCCTTGTCGTACTTGGTGCCCGGGTTCTCACCGACGACCACGTAGTCGGTCTTCTTCGAAACGCTCGAGGTGACTTTGCCCCCACTGCTCTCGATCGCCGCTATCGCTTCGTCTCGGCTGAAGCTGTCCAAGCCACCAGTGAGCACAAAGGTTTTCCCCAGCAGCGGACCTTCCCTCTTCTTCCGCTCGGTTGCGATCGGTGTCACACCACCTGTCCGCAGCCGGTCGAGCACCTCACGATTGCGTTGCTCGGCAAAGAATGCAGCGATCGATTCCGCGATGATCCTGCCGACGCCGGGAAGCTGCTCGAGGTCGTCGGCCGACATCTCTTGAAGCCGACTCAGCGAGCCCACTTCGGCTGCGATCACTTCTGCAGCTGAATAGCCCACGTGCGGAATGCCGAGCGCACGCAACAGACTCGCCAGCGGCCGGTGACGAGAACCGTCGATGGCTGTCATCAGGTTCGTGATCGACTTCTCGCCCCATCCTTCAAGTTCCTCTAACTGCTCGGGGGAGAGGAAGTAGATGTCTGCCACGTCGTGCAGCCAGCCGCGCTCGATGAGTGTGACGATCGTTTGATAGCCGAGACCTTCTATGTCCATGCCCCCCCGGCTGGCGAAGTGGAAGATGCGTTCACGCCGTTGTGCCGGGCAGTCGTAGATGTTGATGCAGCGCGTCGCCGATTCGCCTGGATTGCGCACGAGATCCGTTCCACACGCGGGACACTTACGTGGCATCTTCCACCGCCTCAGCCTGGACGGGCGCTTGGTGAGAACGGGGCCAACGACCTCGGGAATGACGTCCCCGGCGCGCCGCACAATCACGGTGTCGCCCGGACGCACGTCTTTGCGGGCCACTTCGTCTTCGTTATGCAGTGTCGCAGTGGTGATGTTGACGCCACCCACGAATACGGTTTCGAGACTTGCGAACGGAGTGACCACACCGGTGCGGCCCACGGACGCAAAGATGTCCCTCAGCAGCGTGGTGCGCTCCTCAGGAGGGAACTTGTAGGCGATCGCCCAACGGGGAGCCTTTGCGGTCCACCCCAGTTCCTGCTGTTCCCCGATCGAATCGACCTTGACGACTACGCCGTCGATCTCATAAGGAACGTCGTGGCGATGCTCCTGCCAGTGCGAACAGAAATCGTGCACCTCGTCGAGATTCTCGAGTCGCTTGTTCTCCGGATTCGTGCGCAGGCCGAAACCGCGGATGGCCTCGAGACTCTCCCAGTGCGACTTGAAAGACGCTCCTTCCACGAAGCCCACTCCATGGCAGATCAGGGAAAGGTTCCGCTGCGCGGTCACGCTCGGGTCCTTCTGGCGGAGAGAGCCTGCCGCAGCGTTCCTAGGGTTGGCGAAGGTCTTGTGATCTTCTTCCCCGAGCCTCACGTTCAGCTTCTCGAAGTCGTCGGTCCGCATATAAACCTCGCCCCGCACCTCGAGGATCTTGGGGAACTTGCCGCGCAAGCGCAAGGGCACTGCGCGCACGGTCTTGAGATTGCCCGTGATGTCCTCTCCGACTCGGCCGTCACCTCGGGTCGCGCCCTTCACGAGTGAGCCCTCTTCGTAGATGAGGTTGACGGCGACGCCGTCCATCTTGAGTTCTGCGACCAGCGCCTCGGGGGCAGCGATCGTTCGCTCGACGCGCCGGCCCCACGCTTGCAGGTCTTCGAGGGAGAAGCAGTTGTCGAGAGAGAGCATCCGGCTGCGGTGCTCCACCGGTGAGAACAGGTCGGACGGCGGCGCCCCCACTCGCTGGGTCGGCGAATCGGGCGTCACCAGGTCGGGGTGCTCGGTTTCGATCGCGATGAGCTCGGCCATCAGGGAGTCGTACTCGGCGTCGGCGATCTCGGGGTCGTCGAGCACGTGATAGCGGTAGGAATGGAAATCGATGGCGTCCCGCAGGGCTCGGGCGCGCGCCGTCGCCTGCTTCTTGGTCTGTGTGGGCATGGTCTTATCTTCTCAAACGCCGGCGCGGCACCGAGCCGGAGTGATCTCGTGGTCGACAGGTGACCCGAGGTATCACCGAGCCCTTCAAGAAGCTACAGAGTGGGCCCCCCACGGTCGAGAAGTGACCCGGCAACTAGGCGCGCAAAGGATGCGGCTTGGTCGCCCTCAGGAGGATGCGGCGTCGGGTGAAGGTGTAGTCGTCGCCGTCCCGTTCGAAGTCCATGCCCGTTTCCTTGCCTCGGGTCTCGATAAACGTTCTGACCGCGTCGATGCGCTCTTCCGGAAACTCGCCCGGCCACATCCATTT
>JAXDJR010000093.1:0-15534 GCA_034667545.1 Actinomycetota bacterium | reverse complement strand
CACCACAAGATCGATTCTGGTGCGCCGTGGAGGTTCAGACCAATCTCACCTCTGTCGGCGGACCTTATTGGATGAGGCGGGCCCTTGACCTCTCGTACTGATGGGCAGGCTCTTTGGAGGTCATCTCTCTGATATCTCTCCTTTTTCTCTCCGCCTATCGGGAGGTCTTCCCACGAGAGGGTTGCCTCAGTCACCGGCGACCACGTGATTCTTAGCTTGGGTTTCATGGCTCTCTAGCAGGGGCTTTCGCGCTGCGGCGTCGCCTGCTCTCCGATATCTCTCCGATATCTCTCCGTTTTCTCCCCGCCCGTGAGGATCCTGTGCGCATGGATCCGCTCCTCCTAGTCGAACCCCTTCGAAGGGTGGCTCGTGTCGTCGCCGTTCAGCTCACGCACCCGACCGGGCTTTCAAGACTCTCCTCGCCACGGTGATGTGGGAAGAGACTCGGGAGCGTGCCGGTGGCGGCCAGCGCCGGGCTCGCGTTCGGCAACGCCGCCGCCCTATCCGAACCCGCCGCTGGCGAACCAACAGAGATCCAGCGGTCCATCTCCGCCTCCGGTTTGAGGCATCGCGCGCGCCGATCGAGGTCAGTGTCTCTCGTCGCATGGCATCGCTATCGCCGTTCTCAATCGGTGCCTCAATGTGTGCCTCAATGTGTGCCTCAATCGGTGTCACAGTCATGATTGAGGCACCCCCGCCAAGACAACGGCGCAGGTGGAGGCGGTGATGGGTGCCTTAATGCACCCCAGGACCCTTAGGTGTATTCGAGCTAAAACAAGCTCGAAGACCCCAAGGTCAACCTTTCTAGCCGTCACCGGCGAGCTCACCGACAGCGGTCGTCATCTGTTACAGGACCTCTTCGAGGATTGGGTCTCAACCATCTTTGAGTTAACGGAACTGTCCTCTGCCGTGGGCTTGATCGTGGAGCGATGTCACCACTTCTTGCCACCATCGGGTGCTGGAGGTCGGCGTCAAGCCAAGGGGGGACTGTGAGCGCCCGCGTCAAGAGGATCGAGCCGGGCCTGTGGAAGATGCAGGACGGCCGCTACCAGGTCGACTATCGCGACCCCGCGGGCAAACTGAGAGCCAAACACTTCGACCGTCTCTTAGAGGCGCGCAACTTCAAGGCAGCGGTGCGGGTCGACAAGCAGCGCGGCAACTACGTCGATCCGAGGGACGCCAAGAGGAAATTCTCGGAGTGGGCCGAGAGATACATGGAACAGAAGCTCCGCCTCCGTCCTCGCACCCGGGACAAGTACGAGAGCATCCTGAGGGTCCATCTCCTGCCCGCCTTCGGCAATAGCCCCATCGGCAGCATCTCGCGCGATGAGGTGCAGTCGTGGATCGTCAGCCGTCATCGTGAAGGCTACGGTCCCGAGACCGTCAGGGGCATCTACGACCTCTTGGCCGCGATGATGAGACTGGCGACGGAAGACGGGCTCATCGCGCGGACACCTTGTCGCAAGATCGAGCTCCCTGCGATCGTCAGGCAAGAGAAGCGCTATCTAGAGGCCGCCCAGGTTGAAGCGCTGGTGTCCTCGGTGGAAGGGCGCTTCAAGGCGTTGATCTATACGGCCGCCTACCTCGGTCTCCGCTGGCAAGAGATTGCCGGGTTGCGGAAAGATGCGCTCAACCTGCGCGCGGCCGGCCCCGCCACCGTCAGGGTCGTGACTACGATCGAACGCGCCCATGGCCACTACCGCCCGGTCGAATATGGCAAGAGCAAGGCCGCGCGCCGGACCCTCAAGATGCCAGAGTTCCTGCGACAAGCCCTGTCCTGGCACCTGCGCGCCTTCAAGAGCGATGAGTGGGTGTTCGCCGCCTCCAAGGGAGGTTTCCTGCGGTATGACAACTTCCGGCCCAGGGTGTGGCTACCGGCGGTGGAGAGCTCTGGCCTGGCCCCGCTGACGTTCCACGAACTCCGGCACACCGCCGCGGCTTTCATGATCGACGATGGAGCAGACCCTCTCCAGGTGAGGCGCCGCATGGGTCACGAGGACATCCGTACGACCTTCGATACCTATGGACATCTGTTCCCCGATCGCGAGGACGAACTCGTCGCTGCGCTGGAGAGTCGTTATCGTTCGTCACAAGTCGCGGTAATGTAGAACTCCCGGCAGTTCTGAGAAGGTCGCTCAGCATCTGCCAGGTTGGATCCCACCCTTAGCATGATCTTCGATGGACGACAGCGATGGAGTCGCCCGTCTGACACCCCGGGTCGAATATCGACGTGGGGCGTCCTGCAGCGAGAGGCGGGCTGGTGGTGAGGCTTGCGGTAGAAGAGCGTTCGCACTTCCCGGCGCTTGTTCCACTACCATGAATCGGGGCGATCTAGAGGAAGATGACCTTCTAGAGACGATCAGGGGGCACCGATTGGGCAGTCGGATGCACGGGAACCGACAGATGCCACGCCGGCACTCAGTTATGCGGACACAGTTAAGCAGCCTCAATTGAGTCTCACCGAGGCGGAGCTCCCAACCGGCACGGTTACCTTCCTGTTCACCGACATCGAGGGCTCGACCACTTTGCTCCGCGAGGCTTGCGACCGGTACCCAGGGTTGTTGGTCGAGCATCGCCGCCTACTACGAGAGGCCTTCGCCCGTCACGGCGGCGTCGAAGTGGACAGACAAGGCGATGCGTTCTTCATCGCGTTCCCGAGTGCGCGCGAAGCACTTGCTTCCGCGCAGGAGGCGCAGAGCGCCCTCCTCGATAACCCGGTTCGCGTTCGGATCGGCCTGCACACAGGCGAGGCCCAAGTGGTCGAGGGCAGCTATGTGGGGATGGATGTCCACCGCGCCGCACGGATCGCGGCTGCGGCCCACGGCGGACAGGTGGTGCTGTCGCAGTCGACGTGCGATCTAGTGGAGGCCGAGCTCACCGATCTCGGTCCTCACCGGCTCAAAGACCTCCTCGCACCAGAGCACCTCTACCAACTCGGGGGCGATGGCTTCCCGCCGCTCAGAACCCTTTACCAGACGAACCTGCCGATCCCGCTCACGCCGTTTCTCGGCCGCGCGCAGGAACTCAACGAGGTGACCCAACTGTTGACCTCGCAGCGACATTGTGTGCTGACTTTGACCGGCCCGGGGGGTACCGGCAAGACGAGGCTGGCGCTTCAAGCTGCTGCCGACGCGGCCGATTATTTCCCCGACGGCGTCTACTGGGTCGGCCTTGCGGCGGTGCGCGATCCAGCCCTTGTGTTGCCTACCATCGCTCACGCACTCGGTTCCCAGCGAGACCTCCGAGCCGAGATCGGCGAGCGCCGGATGCTGCTGTTGCTCGATAACCTCGAGCAACTGCTCGAGGTGGCACCCGAGCTCTCGAACCTGCTCGGCGGGTGCTCACAGCTCAATCTTTTGGTCACCAGTCGCGAGCCCCTTCACCTCGCCGGGGAACGAGAGTACGCAGTGGGCTCGCTTCACGAACCGGACGCTGTCGCACTGTTTACCGAGCGGGCGCTGGCGGTCTGTTCCGACTTTGTTGCGGACCGCGAGGTCGAGCACATCTGCCGGCGCGTCGACAACCTCCCGTTGGCAGTGGAACTGGCCGCGGCTTGGGTCAAGGTCCTTTCACCGAGCCAGATCCTGACTCGCCTCGACAAGCGGCTGCCGTTGCTGACCGGCGGTGCCCGCGATGTCCCCGAGCGCCAGCGCACTCTTCGATCCACGATCGAGTGGTCTTACGATCTCCTCAGCGCCGACGAACAGCAGTTGTTTGCCCAGCTTTCGATTTTCGCTGGGGGCTGCACGCTCGAAGCTGCCGAAGAGGTTTGCGGAGCTGATCTCGACACCCTCTACTCGCTTGTAGACAAAAGCCTTCTTCGCTTCTCTAACGAACGGTTTTGGATGCTCGAGACTATCCGGGAGTACGCACAAGAGCGTTTCGAAGAGTCATCGGATAAGGTTGGCCGCGAAAGGCACGCCAGGTGGTACGTGCGCATGGCAGAGAGAGCCGAGCCCGAGCTGCACACGGGCCGCCAGCCGCAAACGATGGACCAGCTCGATGCAGAGCACATGAACTTACGCCGCGCGGTTGAGTGGGCTCTGGAAGCCGGTGACTATCAGGTTGCGCTCACCATCACGGGCAAGCTCTTTCGCTACTGGGACGCGCGCGGCTATGCAGCTGAGGGCAGCTTGCTGGTGGAGCGAGCGCTAGAAAGTTCGCCGGCAGATTCGACGCCCGCGCGCGCCGACGCGCTGATCGCGGGTTCGTTTCTAACCCATCGCCTCGGCACAGAAGAACTGGATTTGCTCCGCGCCCGAGCCGCAGAGGCGCTAAGGATCTATACGGGATTGAATGACCAGGTTGGGTCCGCACGTGCGCTGACCTACCTGGCCATAAATGCCCCAACCGTGCCGGAGGCAAAAGCGCTCTTAGAGCGAGCACTACAGAGTGCACAAGCAGCCGGTGACGATTACTACGTGGCGATGACCAAAGCCAACCTCTGTGAGTGCGCACTACGGGAGAACGACTTCACAGCAGCCGCCACTCTTGGCGAAGAGGCAGCAGCCGCGGCAACCGGACTGGGTGATGTCGAGGCAATCGCTCTTAATAACCGAGGGCTCGCGCTTGTGCGTCTCGGTGACCCCAGGACCGGTGAAGTCGCCCGGTCCGCGGTAGCACTTGCAGTCAAACTTGGTCTCCCCCATCTCTTGTCCGGGGCAATCCTGATCCTCGCTGGCGCGAATGCTGAACGCATGCCGCAGCGGGCCGCGACTCTGATCGGCGCCTCAGATCGCATGCAAGAGTCGCTTGAGAGCCCTGCCCGCGAGCCCGTCGAGGGACGTCTCTATGACGACGTACGAAAGGCTTTGGAAGTCACCCTCGGACACGACGCTGCTGAGGAAGCGTTCCAGACCGGCCGCGCCCTTGACCCCCAGGATGTCGTGCACTATGCCCTCGAATCCGCCTAGCTGACTCAACCGCTAGAAATCTCCTCGCTTTCATACGCTTTGGGGGCCCGGGTGTGCTGAACGGGTTCGATTTGCCGCAGACAACGCCGAACGGCAAGAAGCTGAAGGTACGGAGATCGCGCAGATAGCCCAAGGCATGTGACACATTCTTGTGGCCCTTCCCTTCCTATTCACTTGATATTCAAGTCGGGAGGCTCCTTTGTGACGCAATCAGGCCATGGGTGAGAGTTAGACTACGTCGATACCGGATGAGGTATCATCTGTGGATGGTTACCTGGGCAGGCAATCTCATATTGATGGCGCGCAGTGAACGAGGACTGTCCCAACGCGAGCTAGCGCGCAGAGCCGAGACATCACAGGCGGCCATCGCCGCTTACGAGTCGGGAAAGCGCTCGCCCAGTCTGGAAACACTGGCGCGGATCGTGCGCGCAGCCGGTCTCGACCTACGCATCCAACTTGCTCCGGCGGACAACCACGACGAATGGCTCGCACGGTACGAGCGTGCCCTCCCACGCCAGGTCGTGGCCGCAAGCCGGCGGCGGGACCAGGAATTGGTAGAACAGGCGCGGTCTGAGAGATCGGCGAAGGCCGTCTCATCGGGTTGAACAGCCCTCTCGCGCCAGAGAAGATCCTTGAGACCCTCGCCCGCCACCGCGTCGACTATGTAGTGATCGGAGGCGTGGGAGCGATCCTCCAGGGGGTTGAGCTGCCCAGGACGTTGGACATCGATGTCGCCGCGTCGCACGCGAAAGCTAACGTTAAGAGACTCAGCGCTGCGCTCAAGGACATGGACGCGAAGCTCCGTCTCGGTACTGCCGACCGAGATGAGGGAGTCCCGGCTCCTCTCGATGAGCGAATGCTGGCCAATACGTACGTGGTGACCATGATCACTCGCTTTGGTCCTTTCGATGTCTTATTCGAACCCCCCGGGATGCCCCCGTTCAAGGATCTAAAGCGGCGCGCCACCAACCTCAACCGCTTCGGACTCGAGGTGCCGGTGGCATCGCTGGAAGACATCGTGGCATCCAAGAGAGCAGCCGGACGTGAGAAAGATGCCGCGCATCTCACCATCTTGCTCAGGTTCCTAAAGAACCAACGATCCGATCTTGGAAACGAAAGGTGACTGACCGTGTAATGCGAAGGGCGAGTGGGCAGACCGCGGCCCTCGCGAGTGTCTGTCTTGGAACTGGGAGGTCATGATCCTCGGCACGGCTTTCTGACCGGTTCGCCACACCTCTTTCAGGGCTGGCCCATGATGGCCACTGTTCCCAAGCAGCGACGGATAGAGAGCGGGATGCAGCGACCTTCAGGGCTTTCCGGGGGAATGCCTTCCGCTGCGTCTGGCGACGAGGCTATCTAACGCGCGGCGATGGAGCGCGATTCTTGCGGAGTGGAACTCGCCGCAAGGCCACGCGCACGTCGTTCAACGATCCTCAGAAGGGCGCTCCGTAACCGAGACATCCGCTTGGTAGAGATCGGGTTCTTAGCTTTCAACACAGCTGAGTGGGCGACCTGGATCGCGATCCTGGTATTCGCCTACGAAGTGGGGGGATCGGTTGCGGCCGGGCTCGCGGCGGTGATCCAGCTGGTGCCCGCGGCTCTGTTCGCCCCCTTCGGGTCCGCGCTGTCAGACCTCTATCCTCGTGAGCGAACGATCCTCTTTAGCTATCTGGCGCAGTCCCTGGCGATGGCTGCCACGGCAGCAGCTCTGATCTTCGGTGCTCCGCTGGCGCTGATATATGCGCTCGCAGCGGTGACCGCGTCGACTATCACTTTGACTCGACCCCTGCAGGGCGCGCTGCTGCCAATGCTTGCCGCCACCCCCGAAGAGCTCATCGCCGCCAACGTCACCGTCAGCACGATTGAGAGTGTCAGTATCTTCCTGGGGCCGGCGGTCACCGGTTTGCTGCTGGCCTTCTTGGCCCCGGGATCAGTCTTTGGGGTGATGGCGGTGGCCGAGCTTGTTGGCGCTCTCGCGGTCTTGAGCATCAGCTTCCGCGATACGCAAGCTGCCGAGCGTCGGTCCATTAGGACGGGACTGCGGGCGAGCTTGATCGGTGGCTTCAGCGTGGTTTTCAGAGACCGGGATTCGCGCCTTCTGCTCACCGTGGTTGGAACCCATTTCATCGAGGTGGGAGCGCTCGATGTCCTGTTCGTTGTCCTGGCCCTAGGCGTGCTCCACATCGGTCGACCTGGGGCTGGCTTTCTCAATTCTGCGTTCGGAGCCGGGGGAGTTATCGGCTCTGGCCTCGGCATCTTGCTGATCGGTCGCCGGCGTCTAGCCCCTTCACTGCTCGCCGGAGCCGTCGTCTTCGGTCTCGCTCTTGCCGTCACTGGAGAGACGTCGACGGCCGCGCTCGTTGTACTTCTCTTGATCGTGTGTGGAGCGGGCCGAGCTCTAGTCGATCTGACCGGTCGGAGTCTGCTTCAACGGATCGTGCCCCACGAATCGTTGGCTCGGGCGTTCGGCGCGCTCGAGGGTTTAGCGATGGCGGGATTGGCGGTCGGGGCGATCGTCGTGCCCCTTTTGGTGACTTCCTTCGGGGCGCGGGTGAGCCTGTTCTGCATCGGGGGACTCCTTCCGGTCGTCGCCCTCCTCGGATGGCGCGGACTGAAACGGGTCGATCGGGCAGCGACGGTGCCCGCCCGCCCGCTTCGCTTGCTCCAGTCGCTGGCTCTGTTTTCGGGATTGGAAGTGACTGCACTCGAACGTCTCGCGCTGAGCCTGACTCCCATCCAGGTTGACGCTGGAAGCGTCATCTTCAGACAAGGCGATCTCGGAGACCGCTTCTACGTCATCGACGAGGGCGAGGTAGATGTCGTCATCGATGGCGAAGTTGTTAGACGACAGGCTGCTGGTGACTTCTTCGGCGAGATATCTTTGTTGCGACGGGTCCCGCGCACCGCGACAGTGGCCGCCGCCACCGATGTCCGCTTGTATGCCCTAGAGGGCGTCGAGTTCATCGAGGCCGTGACGGGCCATTCTGAAGTGAGGCAATCGGCCGATCAGATTGTCGAGGAACGGCTCCGACGGCTCAACTGAAGCTCAAGCATGCTCACCTGGGCGGATGAGACGGCGACGCGCGACCGACGAGGGGCCCCGGAGTCACCGAAAAACAAGCTCAGCCTCCAACTCCGCGGCTACGACTTGGGCAGACGCTGTTGGATCGCGTGCCTTATCTTCACTTCCATGTCGGGGACGGCATGTACGAGGTCGTTGAGTACGTGTCCGGGCAATACCAGGAGGCGAAGGGGCGATGCCGCCGTCACCGTCGCCAGGCGCGGATAACTGAAGCTTGCGCCCCAATCGAGAGCCGCCAGTTCGCCGAAGAATTCACCCGGTCCCAGCGCGCGCACCAATTCCTGCTCCACCCGGACTTCAGCGGCTCCATTGAGGATGACGAAGAAGTCCCGTCCGTAGTCCCATCTTGTCAGCACCGTTGTTCCTGGGGGAGCGGTGATGATGCTGCTGGAGCGGGCGATGAGTTCGAGCTGGCTCTCCGACAGTGACGAGAACAGAGGGATCGCTCGTACCGTCACCGGATCAAGTTCGCTCCCGCCCGCCCACGCGTCCAGGACATCCGGGTGACGCTCTTCGATCTGCGGCAGAGCTTTAGTGGCCGACTCTGTCGGTAGCGGTTGTTGTGCGATCCAGTCGAGCACCTGTGCGACATCTTGTGCTCGAGTTGTGTGGTTCAGTACGCACAGCCGGAGCGCGTAGCGACCTTTCAGTCGGGTGGAGGAGATGAGACCAAGTCCGCTCGCCGCGAGTTCGCCTACCAGGGCGGCATTGAGGGTCGCGAGCCGGTCCTCTTCTGCTGTGTCTTCACAGCGGCGGCGAAAACAGACGATCCCCAGGGATGCCGGGTTGAGCAGCTCCAGCTCCTCGCTCGCTTCTATCCGCCGTTGCGCTAGCCGCGCCAGATCGAGGCTGTGGTCGATCGCTTGACGGAAGGCGTCGACCCCGAAGTACTTGAGCGACAACCAAACCTTCACCGCGCGGCACATCCTGGTGAGCTGCAGGCCCAGATCGGAGAAGTTGGCGTCTTGCTCGGAGCTCTCCACATCCTTGAGATAGTCAGGGGTGATCTGGAACGCCCTGTGAAGAGCATGCGCGTCGCGCACCAGGAGACAGCCACACTCGAAGGGTTGGTAGAGCCACTTGTGCGGGTCCAGGGTGACGGAGTCGGCCAGCTCGATACCGGCGAGCCAGCCCCGGCCCCGCTCCGTGAGCGCAGAAAATCCACCGTAAGCGGCGTCGACGTGGAACCAAAGCTCGCGCTTGTGGGCAATCTCGGCCAGCTGAAGGAGGGGATCGATCGCCCCGGTGTTGGTGGACCCTGCGCTGGCGGCCACGAACATAGGCCGTCGGCCGGCGCGGAGGTCACTGTCGATGGCGTCTTCGAGGGCGTCGGGACGCATGCGGTAATGCTCGTCCACCGGGAGCACCCGGAGTTGGTGGGGTTGGAAGCCGAGCACCCGTGCGGCTCGAGCCAACGAGGAATGAGCTTGATCGGAGACGTACGCGACGACATCGTCTGACATGGAACCGATCCGGCTCTCGCGCGCGCAGGCCAACGCAGTCATGTTGGCTGCTGATCCTCCGCTCAGAAGGATCCCCGTGGCCTCGGGCGGGTAGCCGATCCATTGCTTGAACCAATCGAGGATCACAAGTTCAAGCATGCTCGGACCCGCGGATTCATCCCACGATCCGGAATAGATGTTGCAGGCGCTGGCGATGAGATCTCCCAGGGCACCGGGCCACGTGCCGCACGAGGGTATGAAGGCGAAGAAGCGGGGATGATCACCGCGATTCATGTGTGACAACACGTCACCTTGGAGCTGGGTGAGGATCTCCTCGAAGCTCGCCGGTTCGTTTGGAGACGGCTCCATCAGCCGCCGCTCCAACTCCTCTCGAGGGGCGCTGCGCGCTAAGGGGGTCTCCCCGTTAGCAACGAGCCAGTCCACCAGCATGTCTACCGCTTGGTAACCGAGTTGTCTCATGGTCTCGGGAGCGACCTCGAGCGGATCAATTGCCATGCGATCTCTCTTTCTCAGATGTGACCGAGTTCTCAGACACGCTACTCAATCAAAGATCCCGTGGAACCACTCGAGTAGATGCTCGACAATGCTCTCGTCGACAACCTAGGAACCAGCGCGGTGTTCTTGGCAGATAAAGGTCTGTCTTCCGCGAGCACCGCTACTCATGGCCGCGCCGCGGGCAAGAATTTATTGCCTCAAAGGCGGACGAGCTAGCCGAAACAGAACGTCAACAGCGGTCACGCTTGGTCCAAGCCGTGGAGGCCGGGAACCATTTGTGCTTTACTCCGCTGCGTAGGGAAATCTTGGGCGGCGAATGGGGGGCGGAGTCGTGAAGCGGTTTATCTCATTGGCGGTGTTGGCTTTCCTCGGGGCAGGAATCCTGGTGACTCCCGCTAACGCATCCGAGGGAAACCCGAACCCTGGGGTCTTTCCACCGCACTCGCATCCTTACGGCGTCTCCTACCGGGAGTGGGGTGCCGATTGGTTCGAGTGGGCGTTCGAGGCACCGGTGGCCACTAACCCGGAAGCCCATCCCAACAAATGTGGTCCTGGCGAGTCACCGCGCGTGTGGTTTCTTGCCGTTTCGGTGGGAGGCTATGAGACGGCTCATTGCACGATTCCGGCCCACAAGGGCATCGCCTTCGTTGCCGGAGGCGGGTTCTGCTCTCCTGCCGTGGGCGACCCTTTTACTACCTACCAAGGGCTGCGTCGCTGCGCCGTTGATTTCGTGCACAGCTCGGTCTTCTCTGTTCGAGCGAGTGTCGACAACCGTCCCATCCGACACCTCGCTCGTTACTTCATAGTCAGCCGGCTCATTCATCTGAGGTTGCCCGACAACAATTTCTTCGGCGATCCGGCAGGGACCTATCCTCTGGTGGTGGCGGAGTATTTCTTCGTTCTCCATCCCCTCTCCCTGGGACGTCACACGATTAAATACTCCGACAAGCTCGGACAATCGCCGGCGGCAATCACTTATCACGTAACGGTGACACGCTAAAGCGGTGAAGAGAACCGGGGAAACATTCGGCACGGACCTATTGCTCCGGTCAGCGCCCTTGAAGACACGAGCTTGGGAGGACCGGTCAACGTTAGCGATGAAATCAGCTTGCTAGTCGCAAGGCGCGGGGCAGGCCAACACTCGTAATCCGGGTTCGACCAGCCTGGGGGGTGCACAGTGATGTCACGAGGCGCGATGGGTACGGTGCTGGCGGTTTTCATCGCAATCGCGCTTGAGGCGCAGGTAGGGGTGGCCGGCGCAACGGGACCGGGTCGACAAGCTCCGAATCCCGCGCCGTCCGCGGGGCCAAGCACATCTGTCCCCTGCCCAGCCTCGCTCCACTTCGGGCCGGTCTTGGCAACTCCGACGGCAGGGGGGACGGTCTCGATCGATTACTTGAACGTCGCTCCGCCCATCGAAGGAACTTGGGACATCGAGAGCGGGTCCGACGGCAGGATGTGGTTCTCGGGGGGAAACCAGTCAGATGTTGGTCGCATAACGACTTCAGGTACAGACCTGCAGGGCTTCACCGTACCCGGCGAACAAACTGGCCCGGCTCTGACGGGTGGACCCGGCGGGAATATGTGGTACGGAGGGGGCGACATATTTTCGCCCGGAACGGTAGGCAAGATCGACACGAGCGGGCGTGTCACACGAGTAACGAGCGCGCTCTCGGCCGGGGCGAACGACATCGTTGCAGGTTCGGACGGCAACCTTTGGGTGCCTGAGGTCTTCACCGACAAGATGGCCCGCATCACACCCTCCGGAACAGTCACAGAGTTCGCTGTCAGCGGCGATCCTTACTTCGATGCCCTCGGTCCCGACGGCGACGTGTGGTTCACCGAAAAGGAGTCCGGCGTGGTCGGGTGCATCACTCCTCAGGGGAGCGTGAGCGAGTATCCAGTTCCAAACAGAAGCTCTCTTCCCGAGGGCATTACCGCTGGCCCTCATGCGATCTGGATAACCGAACGGCAAGTAGGGCGCCTTCTAAAGATCTCCATGTCGGGGGCGGTCTCTCAGTACCAGCTGCCCCGGCGTTTCGCAGCGACTACCCCGGACTACAGCGGCGGACCTCTGGGCGTGACCCTCGACGGCAGCGGCAACGTGTGGTTCGGGATCCACTCGACCTCGACCCTGGGCCGGATGACTCCTGCTGGGATCGTCACCGAATTCTCGGTGCCCCAACACAGGATCCTCGACCCTCTCTCCTTGGCGCGTGGTCCTGATGGGCGCATCTGGTTCACCACCGGAGGCGGCTCCTTGGGGGTGATCCGCCACGTCAGGAACGATTGCACCATCACGGGCACCGACGGGCCCGATTTCCTGAAGGGAACGTCGGGAAAAGATGTCATCTGCGCACTCGCTGGAAACGATGTCGTGTCGGCTACGGCCGGGGGCGATGTCGTCATCGGAGGGGCCGGGATGGACAAGATCCGCTACCTGAAAACTTCTCCGGCAGTGAGTGTCAATCTTGGTACACAGGTCGCGACCCAGGGTTCCCAGCGGGCCCGGTTGATCAGCATCGAGAGGGTGAGCGGAACCGGGGGACCCGACCACCTCGTGGGCAACTTTGCAGCCAACCGCCTCGCTGGGAGAGGGGGTGTCGACCGTCTCGCCGGCGGGTTTGGTTCTGATCAGCTCATTGGCGGGAGAAACAATGATCGTCTCAACGGTGGTGGGGGAAGCGACAGGCTGTTGGGGGGAAGAGGTAGCGACCGCATGGTTGTGGCGAACTACACTGATGATGCTTATGGCGGCAAGGGCGGAGACCTCTTCCTGCTGGGCAATGATCCCTACCTAGAATCCGAGAACGTGTTCGGAGGCCGTGGCACGGACACCGTCGACTACCGGGGCAAGCATGATTTCCAACGTCTCATCGTCGATCTGGCCGCAGCTACCGCGCGAAAGGCCGTCCCGGGCTTTGCCGTAGTCGATCAATTGAGAAACGTCGAGAATGTGATAGGCAGTGACGGCAATGATGTGTTGCGGGGCTCGAGCGATGGGAACTTGCTGCGAGGCCTGGGGGGCAATGACGTAATAAAGGGTCGGGGGCGAAGCGACCGCCTGTTGGGGGGCCCGGGTAGTGATCACATCTATGGTGGCCGCGCCAGCGATTATCTGCTGGGTGGAGTTGACCACGACTATCTCTACGGTGGGCGGGGCACGGACGTCTGCCGAGACTCGTCGGACGCTCAGAGCTCCTGCTAAGGCCAAGTTCGTGACGGCCTCCGCCCCGATTTTGATTCCGGGCGCAATTGACAGTGTTAGGTCTCCTCGAGATCTGCGGGCTTCTTTGCAGATCGCGAGGACGACCTTTTCGCAGCCTTGGAGGGACGTTATCAATCGTCACAAGTCAGATCGTGGGAACTCAGGGCGATTGTGGATGATGATCCCGAGGTGTCCCAGCTTACTGAAGGTCTCGAAGAGTCATGCCGTAACAGGTCGGACCGAGATGATTGCTGGTGTCGGATTTCTGACAAAGCCGGTGTCGGCTAGCAGGCAGCGGCAGGGGGCCCTGGGCACATGATGATGGACCCCAGGCTGTCGAGTAGATACGGTCGCACAGGGTGGCCGGCCACAGGGGGAAAAGGAGAAGGTCTCTAGAAGCGGTCTCGATCACCATGCTCCAGCGCCTTCTCGCCCCCGAGGTGCTTGGTCGTATCTTCGGCATCAATGACGCGCTTGTGTGGAGGAACGCTGGTCGGCTCCATTGTTGCCACAGTGATGGTGGATCTCGCACGGCTGAAAGCAGCGTTGATCCTGGCCGGCTTGAGTTTGCCTCTCGTAATCCTAATTACTCTTCCTAAGCTGCGAGCGATGGATCGCGGCATGCAGGAGACCGTACGTGGCACGATTTAGAGCGGTCGACGGGTTTGCCATAAATCTTGTAGATGACATCAGGCTCGTCACCCACCGATACGGATGTCAAAGCTCGACGTTTACGAAGTTAGGGCGGTCGCACGCTCCAGGTGGATGTCTGTCTCTTGAACTAGCGGAAGTGCGCCCAGTTGAAGAAATATCTCTCTCGCCCTTTGCAACGGTTGGGGTGCCTCTAGTTTTCTCCCCAGAGCTACCAAGCATCGCCCTTCTCCCAGGAGTGCTTGTCCCTCCTCTAGGACGAAGCCGTACTCCTTCCATCTCTGTGCAGCATCACCATGCAAGCTCAATGCGTGTTCCAGGTCCCCTTGCGCTTCCGCCAAGAGAGCCTGAGTCGTGATGACCGCGTTACGGGTCTGTGCATAAAAGACATCGTCCTCTACTAGGAGTTGCGAAACATGCTGAGCGTTGCCCGTAGAGAGGGCGGCTCGCACGATATCCGGGAGATAACGCGCCCTATAGTGCCGGGCCTGCTCCGTCTTCATCTCGAATTCTCGGATCAGTGTGAGGGTGGTGACATTGTCTCCGGTAGCAGCGTGCAGCAAAGAGCAAAAGGATAAGCACGGCAAAAGAAACTCGCGTTCATCCATATCTCGGGCAAGGGGTAGGAAACTCTCTTCGAGGGACAGCGCTTCGTGGGTTTCTCCGAGGTGAAACAAGGCGACGGCCTTGACGAAAGTAGAGACAGATTCGACGAGCGCTGCACTTTGCTCCTGTGCCCACGCTATCAATTCGTTCGCCTCCCGGACGAGCTGATCCCAGCTTCCGACTTCGAAGAGCATGAATAGCGCTCCCATCCTGGCCCAGTACATCTGGTAGACGAAGCCGTGGGCGCGCCCGATGACCTGTGCCTCGCTGTTGATCTTGAGCCCCTCGGCCGGACCCTCGATCAACCACAGTTGATCCGCTAGGTTGTTGTAGCTGGTGAAGGTGCTGAGGGGATCACCGAGTTCTTCACTTAGATCGGTGGCCTCTCTGAGGTCTGCCAGCCCGCCGACATCACCGATCTCACATCTCTGGAGGCCTCGAAGCCCCAGCGCCTCCCAGAGAGTTTTTGCGTCGGCCGAGCTGCGAGCTACCTCGAGCGCTTTGTCGGCCCAAGCAAGGGCTTCATCCAACGAACCGGCGCCTCTTTCCAATCCTGCCATGCTCTGGTAGGCAAGCGAGAGCTCGTTCCCTGGGGGTTGCTGCTCGAGAAGGTGCACGGACCGCAGCGCGGACCGACGACCCTCCTCGAAACTGCCCTGGTCACGGAGCAAGACAGCCAAGATTCCCGACGCCTTCCCTTCACCGAGGGGATCTCCTCGTGCTGAGAACCCTTCGACTGCCTGCTCGAGATAGCTAGTGCTCTCTGGAAACAGGCCCAGGGATCTGCAAGCCTTCCCCGCTTCCTGCAGCACTCTCGGAGTCTCTGGGTCATTTGGGCCGATCAGCTCGAGGGCCTGACGGTAAAGGGCAAGCGCTCTGCTTGCATCGAGCTTCACGGCCCGTTCGGCCGCCGCTATTAGGAAGCGTTGCGACTTTCCTTCCAACTTGGCAACGTCTGATGCACCAGAGGATTTCGCTAACTCCAGAGCGGTGGAGTAGTGATATGCGAGGACCTCGGCGTGATCATCGAGCCTTTCGCCTACGTCCTCGATCCATTCGGCCATGGCTTGGTGTTTGGTTGCCCGTGCAGCTCTTGGTATCTGTCCGTAGGAGACG
>JAXDJR010000092.1:0-10884 GCA_034667545.1 Actinomycetota bacterium | reverse complement strand
TCCGATCTCCGCGTGCTTGGACGCGGAGTAGGCGCCCGTGTAACGAAAGCCGGCGACACCTGCGATCGAGGCGACGAACACGATCCGGCCCGCGTTGCTTTCTCGCATCGACGAGACGACCGCCCTTGTGCAAAGAAACGCGCCGGTCGCGTTGACGGCTATCTGTTCCTGCCACTCGTCGAGCGTCGTCTTGTGGACCGGAGCCGAGCGAGAGGCTCCCGCGTTGTTAACAAGAACGTCTACGGAGCCGAGCCGGCCGAAGACTTCCGCCACAGAGTCTTCGCTTGTTACGTCACAAACTTCGTAGTCGACGCTAAGCCCCGACTCATTCTGCTCGTGTACCACCTCCTTGAGACTGGGCTCGTCTCGCCCCAAGGCCACGACCGCATCTCCCATCCCGGCGAACCGCTCGACGATGGCCTTGCCGATCCCCTTTCCGCCGCCGGTCACAACGACGACTCGGGGCGTTGCGTCCGAACGCCGCATCAGCCGAACGCTCTAAGTCCGGTGATCGCCTCACCCAGGATCAGGGTGTGGATCTCGTTGGTTCCTTCGTAGGTGTAGACGGACTCGAGGTTGTTCATGTGCCGGATGATCGGATACTCGAGCGTGATCCCGCTGGCGCCGAGGATGCTGCGAGCCTCGCGCGCGATCTCTAGCGCTTCGCGCACGTTGTTCAGTTTGCCGAAACTGATGTGTTCCGGTTGGACTTTCCCTTCATCCTTCAGGCGGCCGATGTGCAAGGCGCTCAGCGTTCCCTTGTTTATCTCCAGCATCATGGCCACTAGCTTCTGCTGCGTGAGCTGGAAGGCCGCGATCGGCTTGTCGAATTGCTTGCGCGCCTTGGCGTACTCCAGCGCGCACTCGTAGCACGCCCGAGCGGCCCCCATCGTTCCCCACATGATCCCGTACCGTGCTTCATTGAGGCACGAGAGGGGGCCGCGCATCCCGACTACCTCGGGCAACGCTGCATCCTCCGGCAGAACGCAGTCGTCGAACAGCAGTTCGGACGTCACCGACGCGCGAAGAGAGAGCTTCCGGTGGATGTCCCTGGCAGAGAAGCCCCTGGTGCCGCGGGGAACAAGGAACCCGCGGATCCCCTCGTCCGTCTTCGCCCACACCACCGCCACATCGGCGATGCTCCCGTTGGTTATCCACATTTTGTTTCCGTTAAGCACCCAATCGCCTCCACGGCGGCGCGCTGTCGTTCGCATCATCGAAGGATCGCTTCCCGCGTCGGGCTCGGTAAGCCCGAAGCAACCGATGGCCTCACCCGCAGCCATCTGCGGCAGCCACTCTTGCTTCTGCTCTTCCGATCCGAACCTCCAGATCGGAAACATCGCAAGGGAGCCTTGCACGGAAACGAAGCTGCGGAAGCCGCTGTCGCCAGCCTCTAGCTCCAAGCACGCGAGGCCATAGCTCACCGCCGAGGTGCCCGCACACGCGTAGCCAGACAGATGCATCCCGAGGAGGCCGAGAGAGCCCAACTCGCCCGCCACTTCCTTCGGGAACTCCCCTAGCTCGAACCACTTCTCGATGTCGGGGAGGAGGCGTTCGCCCACCCACTTCTTCGCGGTTTGCTGGATCAGGCGCTCTTCCTCGCTCAGCAGCGCGTCGATGCCCAGGAAGTCGAGGGGATCGGGCCGCCTCCGCTCAGTTGCGTTTGGCTTGCTCATCTGCATCCCTTCCCGTCAGGAATCGCGCCCGGCTCGGATAGATAAGAGGTGCCCGAATCCTATGGCCCTTGCCAATCGGAGTGGCGGTCAGAGATCGTCTCCTGGGATCTCCCTCGTGCTCCACGGCGTATCCCGGAACCGCTCGGCCGCCGAGCGATTCTTTGTTTGCAGCAACTCCGGCTCCAAAGAACCAGCGGTCAACAACGCCTTCTTGTAATCGTCGGGCCACGGACGCGGCTCCCCGTTCGGCTTCACCAGCACCGCGACGATCTTGGCCTTCGCACACAGCTCGCCGGATCTGTCGATCTCCACGTCGTAATTGATAGATGTCTTTCCCACCGAGGCAACTTGCAAGCGCACGTCCACAACGTCGGCGAAGTGAAGGACGCTGTGGAAATCGACCGTGACGTGGACCCGAGGGATCCGGCCGTAAACAAACTCCAGGAGTCCAAGCTCCTGGAAGAGTGCGGTCTCGGCGACTTCGCAAAGCCTGAACACCATGCTGTTGTGATAGTGGCCGGATGCATCGGTGTCGCTCCACTCGACCTTCCGCTGGACCAGGATCGCCGCGGACGAGTGATCCTCTTGAGACTCTGAAGCTTTCGTGTCAGTTGAGTCGGTCAATTGCTCTCCCTTCAAGCTGCCGTGGAAACGCCCGAGTAGATCGACCCTTATGCGTTTCTAGGTTGCAGATCGAGCCGGTCGCAGGTCTCCTCACTCTTGGCATCGATCGTCCCTCCATATGGGTTCCAGACCCCGGTTGTTTCAGTCTTGTCGCCTTACAGCAAACCCGGAGGGTCCATGACGGCGAGGTCGGCCCGGCCCCCGGCAAGCAGCGTGTTGGCTTCATCCGGCTTCGTGATACGCCCGCGCGTCATGGTCTTGATGCCGGCGAGGTTGCGGACGAGATCGCTAAGGTCGGCGAGGAAGTAGCGCCCGTACGAGGGACTGTCGTTGATGATGGTCTGGCCCGCGAGAACCTCGATCAAGTCGCACCCATGTTCCTTGAGCATCTTGGCCACGGCGACACCGTCTTCCGGCTGAAGGCCCCTCCTCGTCAGATCCGAGGCCGAGATCGACACGCACAACGGTTTCTGCTCCGGCCACTCTGCCCGCACCGCATCGAATACCTCGAGGGGGAACCTCATCCTCGCGTCCAAAGACCCACCATATTCATCACCCCGGTGGTTGGTCAGAGGGGAAATGAAGCTCGCCATCAGATAGCCATGGGCGTAATAGAGATTGAGTAGATCGAAGCCGGCCTGACCCGCCGTCACAGCGGCTCGAACGAAGTGGTCGCGCACCCGGTCCATGCCGGCGCGAGTCATCTCCTTGGGCACCTGAGCTTCTGCCGCGTACGCGATCGGCGACGCCGAAAGAAGTGGCCAAGCCCCTTCGACCAGAGGACGATCCAAGCCTTCCCGGCGGGGGCGAGTGGCACCTCGTCTCCCGCCGTGGTTCAGGCGTAGGCCCACTTTGGCGGGGGAACGCTCGTGGATCGTGTCGACAACCCGTGCCCATTGCGCCGTATGCGCCTTGGAATACAGACCGGTGTCTCCGGAAGTGATGCGAGCCTCGGGAGATATCGCCGTCAGTTCCGTCATAACGATTCCGGCTCCGCCTTCGGCGCGCTCGAGGAGCTGGTCGACGTGTGCATCCGTCGGGCTGCCATCGACAGCCGAGCCGAGGCCGGCCGGCGACAGAACCACGAGATTACTGAGACTCATCTCGCGCAGCTTGAGCGGCGTGAACATAGGAGGCGGAGCCAGGATGGGCTCTTTGATCGTCTGTCGGGCTCGCATGGAGAACCAGCGGTCGACTCTGTCGACGAAACTGGAATCTCGGGTGCGCAGATTGTCGTAGCCGATCCGTCCGCTGCGGGTGACGAGGTTGAACGCAAGCTGGATGGGCTCGAGTGCTTCGTACCGGCTCAGGTTCGTGAACCATGTGTAGCTCGTCTTGGCCGCCTCTTGGATCGCTTCGGTGATCGGCTCCCTGCCTTGCTCGTAATAGACGAAGGCTTCCTCGAGCCCTTCGTGCTCGTTAAGCGCTTGCGCCAGAGCTATCGCGTCCTCCATCGCCATCCTCGTCCCCGAGCCGACCGAATAGTGAGCGGTATGCGCCGAGTCACCGACCAGAACGATGTTGTCGTGATGCCAGGTTTGGTTCTTGATCGTCACGAAATTGAGCCACGTGGACTTGTTCGTGACGATGCTCTCGCCTCGTAGATCCTCGGCAAAGATCTTCTCGGCGAACGCCGCGGTCTCGGCTTCGGTGGCTTCATCCAACCCGGCGCGCTTCCAGTCGGCGGGGTCGCATTCGACGACGAAAGTGCTCAGGTCCCCGGTGAATGGATAGATAGTGCCAAGAAATAGACCGAACTCCGTCTCATGGAAGTTGAAGAAGATCGAGTCGGGCCGGTAGCTGGTGCCGAGCCATACGTATTTGCGGTCGGTCACGTCGAAGGAGGGCCGAAACACGGTCTCATATTGCTTGCGGACGAGGCTGTTGCTGCCGTCGGCAGCGATGACGAGGTCGTACTGCGCAAACTCCGAGAAGTCGGTGAGGTTGTGGTTGAACATCAATTCGACGCCGACCTGCACGCAACGGTCTTGAAGGATCTGGAGCATCACCCGGCGCGAGAGACCTGCGAACGCGTGTCCATGGGTGCGGATGAGCTCGTCCTTCCATCGAACGTCGATCGCATCCCACTTGGCGAAGTGCGCGGTGATGTCCGCGTGAGTCTCGTGATCGGCCTCCTGGAGCTCTCGCAGCGTGGCATCCGAAAACACGATCCCGAAGCCGTAGGTGGCGCCCTGGGGATTGCGCTCGAGAACGGTCACCTGGCGTGACGGGTCTGACTTCTTGAGCAGCAGCGCGGAATACAGGCCCCCGGGTCCGCCTCCCAGTATCAGGATCTTGCGGAGACCCAAAAAACCCTCCGGTAGCTCGTCAACTTAGGGATCCGACGACCTCTGCGAGCCGGTCGAGCTGATCGAGCTCGGCGACCGCGGGAAGCAGGCTGAGCTCGTCACAGCCACCTTCTTCGTAGCCCCGTACGAACTCCTCGATCTCTTGCGGGGTGGTCAGCATGCCGGCGGCGAGCTTCTCGGCGAACGGACCTGTGAACGCGTAATAGTCGCGCATGTAGTCGCGGCCCTTATCCACCGCGTCGCCAAGAGCGAAGTAAGCCTGCCCCCAGATCTCGGGCCGACCGGGCCTGCCGACATCGATCCACGCGGCCCGCGCTTGCTCTGTGGCGCGAGCGAATACCCGCGGGGGTCCGCCGCCGTGGATGTAGCCGTCGGCGAAGCGAGCCATCCGGCCGAGGGCGGGACCAGTGCTTCCCCCCAGCAGGATCAACGGCCCCCCGGGATTCGTGGGCTCGGGACCGATCACCTTGCCTTCCCATACCGAGCGCATCTCGGTGATCTGATCTGACAGCCGCCGGCCTCTGGAAGTCCGCTCCACACCGGTGACCTCGTAGTCATCGTCGCGTGCGCCCAAACCCATCCCAAGTACCAATCGGCCACTCGACAAACGGTCTAAGGAAGCGGCTTGTTTCGCCAGAACCGTTGTGTTGCGCAACGTACTGATGAGGACGGTCGTGGCCAATCGGACCCGCTTCGTTACCGCGGCCGCCGCCGACAGGACGACGAAGGGCTCGTAGTTGTCGTACTTGATGCGATCGATCAGCGCGAGGTGCGAGAACGGACCGCTGTCGGCGGTGGCCGCCCACTGGACGACAACGTCAGGCTCGGCCCCCGGGATTCCCGCCGGCAGCGCAACTCCGATCCGCATGTCCACAAACGGTCAGCCGGACCAGGTACTCGTGTAGAGCTCGTAGCGAAGACCCTGACCGTTGAGAGCCTGCGCCACGCTTGCCAGAGCCTCGCGTGCGGCCCCCCGCACCGACGGAACCTTGCATTGAGACAAGACCATCAGGTCGTCGTAAGTGCGCTGCAATCGCTCCCGTTCGTCCTCGCTCAGCGTGATGACCTCGTAGTCGGATCCCATCAAGCCCTCCTAGCGCTCGGACTGCTGGCGGATGTCTTCGAAGCGTTTTGCCTTCATCTCGAAACGAGGCAACGTTCCGGGGATGACGACTTCGACCTCGGGGGTGAGAGTGAGCGCGCGCTTCGCCTCCACCCCAAAGCGTGCACGCAGATCCTCGTATCGCTCGTGCGGAGTGGACGCGAGGGGCTCGAGCTGGATGATCAGCGCGTCGATGCCCTGCACCTTTGCGAGCTTGATCTGAAACTCGTCGATGTCGGGGAACTTGCTGCGGACCAGATCCTCGACCATGATCGGTGTGAACCACACTCCCCGCACCTTGCGGAGATGATCCGCCCGGCCACGGATGCCACCTTCGTAGAGGTCCCAGGTCCTCCCGCAGCTGCACTCGGTGTAGGGCTTGCGGACCACAAGATCGTTGGTCCAGTAGCGGAGGACTGCGATCCCCTCTCGACCCAGCGTCGTCATCACGCGCACACCCTGCTCGCCATAATCGACAGGTTGTCGGGTTTCCGGGTTCAAGACCTCTTCTATGACGTCCGTCTCGATGATGTGCATGCCGCCGGGATCTTCGACGCATTCGAACATAAACACGGTGCCGGCTTCCGTCATCCCTGCGCAATCGGCGACGTAGGCATCGAACACGTCCTCAACGATCTTGCGGGTGCTTTGCGGCCGGGGTTCTCCCGAAGTCACCACGAGACTGATGGGAGAGTCATTGGCCAGATCCACTCCCAGCTCGGTCGCGACTTGCGCCACCCGCAGCGCATAAGTCGGAGTCGTGAGGAACACGTTGATCCCCAGATCCATGATGAGCTCGATGCGCTTCTGGGTGTCGAGCCCGCCCGTCGACAGCATCTCGCAGCCCATCCGCTGGATCCCGTAATGAGCGCCCCAGAAGCCGATGAAGAGGGCGTACCCGAACGCGGCAACAGCTCTGTCTCCCTCGCGGACTCCCATGCCGGTCAGCGCAGTCGCCCACATGTCCGAGACCCACGTCCAGTCCCGGGCGGTGTCGAAGCTGCGGATCGGAGGAGCTCCCGTGCTGCCGCTGGTTTGGTGATGGAAGACCGCGTACTTGGGATCAACCGCCGCGAGCGTGCCGTACGGAGGTCGCTCGAGCTCGGCCTTGGTCAGGTCGTCCCGAAAGAGGATCGGAAAGCGTTTGAAGTAGTCGTCGAGCGAACCGATCTGATCTGGCGAACGCCCGGCGGTGTCCATCCGCTGCCGGTAGAAAGGCGAGTGGTCGTAAAGGTGGTGCAGCTGAGTCTGGAGCTTGCGCAGCTGCAGCTCTGCCAGATCTGCCCGAGGCATCGTCTCTGTTACGGGGTTCCAATAACGCTTGGGAAGCTCAACCCTCATGACAGGCCACCCTGACCTTCCACGACTCGGCGACTCGCGAGCGACAAGCGTAAATCCTGTCCGGACCGGGCGAGGTTCGGACCTCCCTGGCGGGAGCGAAAGCATTCAGTGGGGGGCGGCGGCCGAAACAAACGGAGGCCGATTCTGGATCGGAACTGATCGTCTTGTTCTGGATACTGCCGATTTAAGTCAAGGCTCAAGCTCGAGTTGAACTGCCCGCGCGGCCTGTTGCGCTAACTCGCTCCAGCTCTGCGGCACGACGTCGAGGTTGGCCATCGCCCAGTCGATGGTTCCTTGTTCGCGAGCGGCTCGCGTGGACATGAGATGGGGGCTGGGTTGCTTGCCGACCCGCCATAGATCCAACCGATCCGAATCCCAGCACACCGCGACCGTTGGATCCTCACTGAGGTTGCCGTCGGTGTGATGGTCGCAGGCTTCTCCGAACGCCGCCCGCTGGGATGCGGAAATGTCGAGATGGTTAGGGATCACCTTCACTCCCAACATGCGTCCTCGAATGCCGTGGTCTGGATCCTTGCCTTCGTTCTCCCGCATCGAGTCGTGAAAGAGAGCAAAGAGAAAGACAACGAGAGCGTCGGCTCCAGGAGTCGAATCCAATAGACGAAAACTATTTTGAGCGACTCGCCGCCAGTGCTTCTGCCCGTGGTAGTGAAAGGCGGCAGCCACGGTGGCTTTCCCGAGGGCGTCCTGCACCAGAGTACTTAGCTGGTCTGAAAGTTGCTTAGTTGAGTGGCTCACGAGACGCCCTCTCCCACTAACGGTAACGAGCGTCCTCCACGCGCGTGCCGGGGATCGGTTTCCGCATCGCGTCCGTGCCGACCACGAGACTCTCGCGGGACATGTAGAAAACTTCGATGTTCTGGCCGCCTGCAGAGTAGGGTTCGGCCGCTTCCAGAATGGCGCCGGGATGGTCCTCCAGCTTCAGGACATCGACGTCATGGAGACTCGTAACCTCGAAGCCAACCGCCTCGATCGCTTTCTGAGCTGCTTCAAAATCATCGACCAGGATGTGGATGTAGCCCCACTGTTCGCCAGGTCTGAGATCTCCTGCCGATCCGCGGATGTTGATGCCGGCGTCCGCGATAGCTTGCAGAGCGGAGATGAGTGCCCCCGGACGATTGGGCATCACAAGCCTCATGTCTGTAAGCACCTCTGCCTCCCCTCGAGCTCCGTCCGGGATCTCCTTAAACTTCGGGTGCACCTCTGCGACCGTCGCAATCGCGCTCACGAGCGCGTTGAGTGCCCGAGCTCGTGACGAGCATAGGGAGCCTAGGCTGTTCCTTCAAGCCGTGTGCGAGACACACTCAGACTCGGTGAGTGCGCCAGCGTCTGGTAGACGACGCAATAGCGTTCGGTCAGCTCGAGCAACTTATCCAGTTGCTCGTCGGAAGCGTCGGTGTCGAGCTCATACGCCACGCGGATCTCGCTGAACCCAACCGGTGTGTCTCTGCTGACGCCCAAGGTGCCCCGCCAGTCCAAGTCCCCTTCTACCCGAACGGCCCCCGCGTGCACCGGGATGTTCATCGACGTCGAGACCGCAAGCAGGGTGACTCCGGCGCACGCGGCCAGGGCTTGAAGGAGCATGTCTCCCGAACAGGCTTCCAAACCATCTCCACCGGTTGCAGGGTGCAACCCAGCCGTGACAAGTCCCGCGTGCGAGCCGACCAGGGCGCTAACGCCGTCGTCGAGCTTGGCTTCCGCTTTCAACGTGCCGAGCGCAGAGTCCGGGTCTCGCCGATAGTGGTCCTTGAGAGGCTGTTGAGCCGCCCGCAACTCGGCCTTATCCGCAGGTTTCCTCTGCATCGATCCACCTCCGTCACCGATACTACTGGCGGACTATTTGAGTCGTGCGGGTTCGTTCAAAGCGCGCCGAATGTGTGTACTCGCTTTGACCTCGACAGCCATAGCGACCTCGTCGCCATGTCTCAGCTTTGCCAGCTACTTCCTCCCGGGGTCCGATTCGATTGCGAAGCTAGGTGATGCGATCACCAATCGAACCTGGCGCGGACGTTGATTCAGAGGCTTCGGATACTGATAGAGCATCAGAAACCGGAGTCGCCTACTTGAGCACAATGTCGTTGATTGTCCGAATCGCTGTTCTCTCTCGAATGTGAATTGTGAAATAACTAGAATCAGGCCTTCGCCCCTGAGGGGTGGCTTCGCACGAAAAGAACGATGCACCGTGTCGCAGCTATCGCTTCAGCACATCCACGTGTCGAGTAGCTTGGACTTGAGTAACAAACGCTATCGAGGAGGCTGCAGTGACTGAGTACACCAAACACGAAGTGGGCACGTTTAGCTGGGCGGATCTGAGCACTACAGATCTCGACGCGGCTATCGCCCTCTACACGGATCTCTTCGGCTGGGAAGTCACCAAAGAGGACATCCCCAGCGGCGGGGTCTATGCAATGTTCCGCCTTAACGGAAAAGATGTCGCTGCAGCTTCCGGTCAGCGCGAGGAGGAGCGGGGCATGCCTCCGCACTGGAACGTTTATGTGACCGTCGAGGACGCGGAGCAGACCGCCAAGGAAGCGGAGTCCTTGGGAGGCACGATCCTGGCACCCGCCTTCGACGTGATGGAGTACGGGCGGATGTCCGTGATCGCGGACCCGACTGGTGCGGTGTTCTGCGCCTGGGAGCCAAAGGACAACATCGGAGCGCAACTACTAGGCGAAGAGGGCGCGTTGTCGTGGGTCGAATTGCTAACCAACGACACTGCCAAAGCCGGCTCGTTCTATAAGGAGCTTTTCGGATACGAACTCTCACCCTTCGGTGACGACGGGAGCTACACGGTCTTCAACAAAGGTGAAACACAGATCGCCGGAATGATGAAGGCGCCGATGGAAGGGATGCCGAACTACTGGGGCCTTTACTTCACGACCGATGATGTGGACCGGGTGCACGACAAAGTGAAAGCAGCGGGCGGTCAAGCCATGATGGAGCCGACGGATATGCCGGAGATTGGGCGGCTCGCAGTGCTGACCGATCCGCAAGGCGCGTCCTTCGGAGTAATCAAGGGCCCGCAAGACTCATAGTCGAAATTCACAACAAGAGGGGGCCGGCACAGAGTTGCCGGCCCTCTTTTCGTGTTAATTCGGCGAGCCAACCTGAATCAACGATCTTCCCCACTAGTTGAAGCAAGAGCCTGTCGCAGCAGTTTCAGCCCTCCGGGAGGTGGCACCGTCACGCGGACCGAGCCTGGTATCCCCAGCGTCCGGCCGGGCCGGACGCTGATGCCGCGGTGGGCCAACTGATAGACGAGCTGTTCCTCGGCGGGACAGAGGACCAGGATGAAGTTCGTCTCGGAGGGCACCGTCTCGAAGCCGAACTCTTGGAAGGTGGTTCGCAACTCCTCCCGGGTCTTGACTACGTAGGCCCGCACCTTTGCTGCGTGGGCCTCGTCGTCCATTGCGGCCACCGCAGCTACCTGTGCGAGCGCATTCACAGAGAATGGGGCGCGGATCTTTCGAAGGACTTCCACCACCTCGGCGGGTCCCACAAGGTAGCCGATCCGAAGCCCGGCCAACGAGTGAATCTTCGAGAACGTTCGCAGCACAACGACTCGATCAGAGTTCACCAACGGAAGAGCGGTCAGTGCACCAGGATCGCGAGCGAAGTCGACGTAAGCCTCATCTACGACCACCAGGTTCGTATCGGCCCCCGCGATGGCCCGCGCGATCGCCTTTCCGGACACGGTGGTGCCGGTTGGGTTGTGAGGATTGCAGATGAAGCACAGATCAGCTGGCTCGCTGAACATCGCATCCAGATCGTGGCGCCGATCGCGTAGGGGAATGCGGCGAAGCGATGCCCCCAG
>JAXDJR010000091.1:0-5618 GCA_034667545.1 Actinomycetota bacterium | reverse complement strand
GACACAGGTACCGAAGCCAATGTGGGACAGAGGTACCGAACTTTCACAGTGCTGAGCTTCGCTACTCGTGGGCGGTGACGGGTTCGAACCGCCGACCCCTGCGTTGTAAGCGCAGTGCTCTACCGCTGAGCTAACCGCCCTCGCGATGATCGAGAGTACCTGGCCAGAGCACCTTTCCTTCTTGACGGTCCATCGCTTCGATGATGTCCGAGGAGGCCCGGGGCCGCGTCGGGGCCGCGACACGGGCTCCGAAGGCGGCATCCAAGGCGTGGGCGATCGCGTCGTCGTGGTTGGGGAATAGATGTCCGTAGGTGTTCATGGTTGTGCGGATGTCGGAGTGGCCGATGTAGCGCTGGATCGCGAGGGGATGGGCGCCTTGGTCGATCAACAAGGCGACGCAGGTGTGGCGCATCTCGTGAGGATTGAACGGCCACAGGCTGGCCTTCTTCACCGCGGGGTTCCAGAAGCGGGTTCTCCAGCTGTGGTAATTGAGGCAGCCTCCCTGGGGAGCTGGAAAGACGAACTCTGTGTCGGCCACGATAGCGAGGTGCTCGGAAAGGATGGTGACGAGGAAGCCCGGCAAGGACAAGGTGCGCCGGGTCGCGGCGGTCTTGGTCTCTTCCACGTACCGGAATCCAGAATGCACGCGTTCGAGCGAGCCCACAACCCGCGCCCGTCGCGCGCCGAGATCGAGGTTGGCACGCTTCAGTCCGGCAAGCTCGCCCCAGCGAAGGCCGAAGTAGCAGCCGGCAAAGACGAAGGCGCGGAAGCGAGGGTCGATAGTGTCGGCGAGGCGGACCACTTCCATCGCTGACAGGAATCGCTTTTCGGTGTTGGGGATCCTGGGCAGGGCGATCCTGCGGCAGGGTGACTCGGGAAGAAGCTTCGAATCCACCGCCTCCCGCATCATCGAGGCCAGGACCCGATAGCACTCTCGAACCGTCCTGGGTGCCAAACCCTTCCCCTCGACCAGGAACTGCACCCAAGCCTGCACCTCCTCCTTACTTATATGGCTGAGGGGGCGATCTCCGAAAGTATTCAGGACATGGTTGTTGAGGTAGGCGACGTCTCGTGCCCGGGTTGCGGGTCGAAGGTGCAGCCGCGACGCCATGACCCTTTGCGCCCACGTCCGCAGCGGCATGTTGCCCGCTCTCGGGTCGATCCACCTTCCTGCCTGCACAGCCGCTTCTCGTTCGGCCGCGAATCGGCGAGCGTCGGCCTTCCTCGAGAAGCTCTGTGAGTGCTCTCGCCCAGCGGGAGCCCGGTACCGCGCCCGCCATCTTCGGCGGCTTTTGTTTCCGTGGTGCTCCCAGCGATCCTCCACGAAAGCCATGAGTGAGCCTCTCCTTCCTCTCGGACGGGTTCCTTGAGGAAGCTGACACCCTCAGGAGAGGCGTGAGCACTGTGTCAGCCAAGTCTCAGCCAGCCACCGGTCAGCATCAACTCGCGTCATCTCGCTCTTTGGGGCCGCGTTGGGGCCGCAAGGACTCGATGGCCCGCGCCCCAGCCTGGCCTTGACCCGAAATCTTGCCTTCGTGGACCATCTGATTGCGTCAGGGGGGAATCAAACAGCGTCCCCACCCGTGCGAGAGAAACCAAGCCAGGTCGTCTGCGGCGGAAACCGCGCCGTTGTTCCTGGTCAGACGCAGTATTCGATGTCATCGGTGATCGCCGAAGGCCACCGATCTGCACATTGGATCATGACCAACTCATGACCCAAATTCAGGACGTCGAGTGCTCACAACCGAGCGGGACACGATGCACCAGTGTTGCGCTGAACCTCGAGGCCGTGAGTCACGCGGTTCGCGAGAAGCAGGTACGAGCGGCAGTCTTAGGGCTAGCCCCGCGAATGCTCTGCCCGCACCCGGGCGATATAGGAGGCCGCCTCTGCACGTCGAGCCACGTCAAGTTTCTGCAAGATAGCCGACACGTAGTTCTTTACCGTCTTGTCGGAAAGATGGATGCGAGCAGCTATCTCACGATTGGTGAGACCCTCTCCGATCATTCCCAGTATCCGTTCCTCCTGAGGTGAGAGACGCGCGAGCTTCGGGTCCTTCTCATCGAACTTGGCTTTACGCAGACGTTCCAAGACGCGTTGAGTCACGTCGGGATCCAGGAGGGATCTGCCAGATCCCACTGTGCGGATCGCATCGAGTAGGTCGTGGCCCCGGATCTGTTTCAGCACGTAGCCGGCCGCTCCAGCCATGATCGAGTTGAACAAAGCCTCGTCGTCAGAGAACGATGTCAGCATGATGACCTGCGCATCAGGACGTTCATCGCGGATGGCGCGACATGCTTCCACACCCGAGCCTCCCGGCATCCGGACGTCCATGACGATCACATCTGGTTGGTGCGCGCTGGCTAATGGGACTGCGCTCGGCCCGTTCTCAGCTTCGGCTACGACCTCGATGTCATCCTCAGCTTCAAGAAGAGCGCGCAATCCTTGGCGCACTATCTCATGGTCGTCTACCAGCATCACTCTCAGCGTATCGGGCACCATCTATCTCTCTCTCACAGGGATCGATAAAGTGTGCACGGTCCCTTTCGGATTGCGCGCGGAGATGATGATCTCTCCGTCGATGTGCTTGACACGTTCTTCGATATTGCCGAGACCGTCTCCTCGCCGGACCGTAGCCGGGTCGAAGCCGACGCCATCATCCTCGATCGTCATCACGATGGTTTGGCCCTCTCTGACCGTGCAGGCAACCCAAACCTGACTGGCTCGAGCATGGCGCGCGATGTTCGAGAGGATGCCGCGAACAATCTGGATGAAGTCGCCTCTAGCGGCCTCGGGAACCATGCTGAGGGCGTCCTCGGATAGTTGCACCGTCGATTCACTGAGGGCATTGACCTCGAGATCCCGGACCAGCTCTTCGATGCCCCTCTTGAGTCCTCGCTCTTCTACGGTCTTGGGCTGAAGAGCGAAGATGTAGGAACGGACGTCCCGCACAACCTCATCGAGTGTGCCGATGGCTTCGTCTATCCGCGTCTTCGTAACATCCGGATCCCGCTGGATGAGGGCCATTGCACCTTGAAGAGACAGCCCCACCGAATAGATCGACTGGATCACGCCATCATGGAGCTCCTTGGAGATCCGATCTCTCTCCTCCAGCACCGCCAACTCTTCTCCCCGGGACCTCAGTGCCTCAACCAGGTTGGCATTGTCGATCGCGACGCCCGCCTGGGCCGCGAGCGTCATGGCGATCCGTTCGTCGTCCTTGGAGAACTCGTGACCACCCTCCTTCTCTGTCATATAGAGGCGTCCGAAGATGCGCTCTCGAACGATGATCGGGACCCCGAGGAACGAATGCATGGGTGGGTGGTTCGGAGGGAAGCCGTACGAGTCGGGATGTTCAGAGATCTCCTGGGCTCGCAGCGGGCGGCCGCCCTGGATCAGGACGCCAAGGAGGCCCCTTCCATGCGGCAATTCTCCGATCCTGTCGGCCGTAACTGCATCGATACCCGAGTACACGAACCGCGTCAGTAGCCCGTCGTCCCCCAGCACTCCCACCGCGGCATAACGCGCTGCCACCACCTCACGCGCGACGTTTGCGATGCGCTGGAGAACGGCATCGATATCGAACTCTGAAGCAAGCGCCAGTCCGGCCTCAACTAGCCCTGCGGTCTGACGCTGCGCGGCTGTGCTCATGTCCATGAATCTAAGCTGCCTGCGCCACCCCAGGGTTCATTCCGGCGCCGCTTTCGCCAGAACGGCAGCGCCGAGCTCTGATTTGAGCCGTTGGGCATCCGTCTGCTGGAGGACCGGCGTCACCTCGGTGTCGTCCCTTCGCCAATCGAGCTCGTCCGAGACTTCGATGACGCCGGGCACGATCGCCGCGATCTCTATGGCGAGATCACACCGGGACTTGCGGTCGGCTCTGCCTCCGATCGTCACGCAACCCCCGTTGCAGGCGATCTTCAAACCAGAGAAGTATCCCAAGCCCAACAGCCCGATCGCGCTTCGGACGGAGGCGATCACATCAAGATCCGAACGAGCCATCGCCCGGACCAAGTCAGAGCGAGCGAGGATGCCGATCACATGTCCTTCGCCGTCAACGACCGGAAGCCGCCTGAAACCATATCGATCGAGAAGCGAGGCCGCCTTCCACACCGAGGCATCCTTAGAGATCGAGACGACATCTCCCGACATAACGTCTCTCACGCACACACCGGGAACCACGCGCCCCTTGTTTCCTCGCAGCTGGAACGTGACGGGATCGATGGCCTCGAATGGAAACCCGCCGTGCGGCGGCGCGAAGGCGCGGACCAGATCGGCTTCCGACACGAGGCCTACAAGCTTTCCGTCTTGTACAACTGGTGCCCCGCTGATCCGGTTGCTGACCAACAGCCTTCCGGCATCCTCGATGGTGTCTTCGGGTCGGAGCGTCGCCACGAGGTGGGTCATCACGTCATCGACTCTTGTCTTGTTCATCTGCTCCTCCCCTCGTGAATGCACGGTGCCGCCGCGTGTCTGTCGAAGCGCCTTTCTAGATTCCTGTCACTACAAGCAACGTAGGCCTGGTCGGATGAAAGAGATAGGGCCGTATGGCAGGGAAACCGCGGAGCCGTTGGTAACAACGTGAGCCTGTCTGCTGACAGGCAAGGCCCTCAGTCTCGATGGATCCCGTCGTTGCCGACCAGCACGGTCGGTTTCGTGGGATCGATCTCGGCGTGTTCCACATGAGCGATCGCACCCAGCACGTCGCCACGGGTAACGACCCCGATGAGACGTTCGGCCTCTACAACTGGAACCCTATTTATCTGGTGAAACCTCATGACGCGAGCAACCTCGTCTATGTGGACGTTAGGGGCAACGGTTATTGCGGGGGCCGTCATGATGTCCTTGGCACGACGAGCACCCCAGGACCTCTCGTGCATGGCGCCCCGGAACGGCGCGTGGTTGCGGCGGCGAACGGCAAGCTTCACCATGGGCCCGCCGAGCGCATGCGCGAGGTCACGCTCCGAGATGACGCCCACGACGTCGCCCCGATCGTTGACCACCGGCATGCCCGAGATGTCACGGTCGGCAAGGATCTCAGCGATCTCCTCGAACAGCGTCTCGTCCCGACACGCCACTGCAGGACCAGTCATGACGTCTCCCGCAACCGCCTGGTTCATGAGCGGATGGACTTGCACCTCGGCCTTCATGCGGTCACCTCTCGATCGATGGCGGGTTCTGTCACACAAAGCTAGTTGGGGTCAGTGCCCGCAACCAGGGCCGGTTGGCCCGAATCTCCAGGGCCATTCGTCGGTACGAGGCTGAAGACCCTATTTTCGAGGAGATTCCCTTGCCTGTTGGTCAACAGATCTAAGTTCTCGTGAGCACGACCTTTAGCGCTCCCGTATCTGCTGCACGGGTGAAGATGTCGTAGGCCTCTACGAACTCATTCAGCGAGAAGTGATGAGTTATGAGCTCGTCGACCTTGAGCTGGCCCGAGGCAACCAGCTTCAGCAGTGTCGAGGTGGAATAGGTATCCACGAGACCCATCTTGATCGTCACGCCCTTGATCCACAGGTCCTCGAGGTGGAGCGTCGCTGGGTTGCCGTGTACGCCGATATTCGCGACTCGCCCGCCCGGGCGGATCAATTCGGCGCAGAGCTCGAACGTGTCGGGGATG
>JAXDJR010000090.1:0-14726 GCA_034667545.1 Actinomycetota bacterium | reverse complement strand
CGAGGCCGGTGCCATCCGCGCTCTGCTGGACGACGGCGTGGTAGTGGTCGCGGCCGGAGGCGGAGGCGTGCCTGTCGTGCAAGGTGATGACGGGGCCCTCCGCGGCGTGGCCGCAGTGGTTGACAAGGACCTCGCGTCCGCGCTGCTGGCTGCAGATCTGGGAGCCCAGGGACTTCTGATAGTGACCGACGTGGACCGCGTGTCCCTTTCTTTCGGCACCGAGCAAGAGCGCCCTCTCGAGGGCATCACGGTGGCGCAGGCGCGTGAGTATCTGGAGGCGGGCGAGTTCGGCCGCGGCAGCATGGCCCCCAAAGTCGAGGCGTGCGTACGTTTCGTTCAGGCGGGTGGCGACTTCGGCATCATCACGTCCATAGATCTGTGCGACGCAGCTCTCGCCGGCGAAGCAGGGACCTGGATAACCAGATAGCCGGCAGGTGAGCCAGGTCACACGCGTCTCTGGATAGCGGTGCGCAAGCTCACGGCAGTGAGATCTCTGGCAGCGTTTCTCATCGCTTGCGTAACCGCCGGGCTGGCTGCGCCGGCCGGTGCCCAGACGGCTATCCAGCTCATCCCGCCCGTTGATGCGGCGATCGCGCGGCCCTTCGAGGCGCCCTCGGGTCCCTACGGGCCCGGTCATCGAGGCGTCGACTTCGCGGTTCCGGCCGGCACCCGAGTTGGGGCGGCAGCCGCGGGGCAGGTCGCGTTCGCAGGGTCGGTCGGGGGATCGTTGGCGGTGACCCTGGCGCATGAAGGGGGCGTGCGGACCACCTATTCCGTTCTCTCGCAGATCACGGTTCACGCGGGTGAGCCGGTCGAGCAGGGCCAGTGGCTCGGGCTGTCGGGGGTGGCTCACCCCGGCCAGAGCGCGGGGCTGCACTTCGGGGTCAAGATCGGCGGTGTTTATGTGGATCCGGCGACTCTGTTCGGTCCATCCGATGTCACGCAGGCACTTCATCTCGCACCGCTCGCGTGGCGACCCGCCCCTCAGGTAGCGCGCCTACTCGCCCTTCCCAAAACGGCGGGAGATTACCGGCGTCCCTGTGCACCGCCTGCTGCCATCGCAGGCTCCCTGCCGCCCCCCGACGGCAACATCGCCGTAGCACTCGCCGGCCTCAACAGCAAGACTGCGCGTGGTGTCGACGCCGACCTCTTCCGGTATGGGCCCGTCCGGCTGGGATATCGCCCCGACAAGGTTTTCTTCTTCTCCTACCGGGGCATCCGCGGCCCCCACCTACATAAGCCCTACACGCGCAGGGACACCTACGGTGACCTTCGGGTGGCGGCCCGGCGGCTGCGGCGGCTGATGCTGGCGCTGGGACGCAGGTTTCCCGGGGCCGATGTCGATCTGTTCGCCCACTCTCAAGGTGGCCTGGTGGCCCGGCTCTTCCTCGAGTCGCAAGCGGCGTGGGATCCACGGCTGCCCCGGGTTGCCCACCTGGTGACCTTGGCCACGCCCCACGAAGGTGCGCCGCTGGCACAGGCGGCAATGGACATGCGGACGAGCGGGGCTGGACGAACGGTGTTGCAGGCGGCCTCACGCTGGGCCGCATCTGGCGGGCCCTTCCCGGACCCGCAGGCGCCGGTGATAAGCCAGCTCGCACCTGGCTCGCCGCTTCTCGATCGTTTGGCGCGCCAGGATGTCTCCTACGGAACTCAGGTCCTTACGCTGGCCAGCCCCTTTGACGTCCTGGTTCCGTCGGCTCGGGCCGGGATGCCTGGCGAGCTCAACCGCGTCGTGCCGCCGAACGGGCTCTTCGCGCACTCGGCCATAGTGCGCTCCGAAACGGCCCGCCGGATCGAGTATTCGTTCTTGCGCGGCGGACCTGTCGCGTGTGTGGGTCCGTGGGATGGCCACGGCCGTCAGATCGGCTGGGGGATCGACTGGACGGAGCGCCACCTCGGCAGCGCCCTTAACCACCTGGCAGGTGGACTGTCCGCAGCGCGGAGGTGGGGGTCGGAGCTCGCAGGGAAGCTGTGAATTGCAAGAGCCCCCTCCGTCGGGGGGATGGGCGGATCACGGAGGGGGCTCTGATTCCCTTGTGGGGAACTTTTGTTTCCGGGAGAGATATTGGACGCTGCGAGAGGCTTACTCAACCGCTGTGAATGCAGAGATCAACGCGGGCCTTTGTCTCTGAAGCACAATCGCTCCCAAATGCGTGGACGAGAAGTCGACAGCGCCTAGCATTCGGCGATGGACGCCAACCGTCTTCCCCTCGACGTGCCCGGGCTCGAGTCCGAGTTCCAGCGGGTCGAGGTGCGGCGCAGTCCCCGCCGGCGCAAGACCGTGTCGGCCCAGATCGTGGGTGAAGCCCTCATCGTCTCGCTCCCCGAGAGGCTGTCGCGCGCCGAAGAGCACGAATGGGTGCGGTTGATGACGTCGCGGATGTCCGAGCGGCGGCGGCGGGACCGCTTGAACTCTGACGACTTGCTCGCGAAGCGGGCGGCAGAGCTGTCCGACCGCTACCTGGGTGGCGTCAGGCCCTCGTCGATCGAGTGGGTAGCCAACCAACGCTCGAGATGGGGATCCTGCTCGCCGGACGACGGTTCGATACGGCTGGCTGTGGCACTCGCCGAGTTCCCGGGCTGGGTGCGCGACTACGTGGTGGTCCACGAGCTCGCTCATCTGATCTGCGCCGACCATTCCGAGCCTTTCTGGGCGCTGGTCAATCGCTACCCACTGGCCGAGCGGGCCCGGGGTTTCTTGATCGCCAAGGGGCTGGACGAAGCCAACGCAGAGGACTAGAGGCGCTCCGGGTTCTGCCGCCAGAAGGCAACTTCCGTGACGCCGCTTCGTTCGAGTATCCCCACGGCCAGCGCGGCCCGCACGCCGACACCCGCAACTACTACCACTCTGTCTGCGCCCTTCAGCTCGCCGGCGTGATCCCACAGCCGTTCGAGCGGGATCTGGCGCGCACCCTCGCATAAACCGGTCCCCGGATCCCCAACGTCCACCGCGATCCCGCCCGACGCGCGATCGCCTTCGATGACTTCGGTCGAAACTGGTCTGCCACGCGTGGACGCCCACTTGTTGATGCCGTCGCCTACTGCACCCTCAACGCTGAACCCCTTACCTCTCAGCGCGGCGGCCGCGTTGTCGAGGTCGCCGTAACCCAGATCCAGCAAGATCAGCGGCAGATCCAGGGGCAGACAATCGCGGGCGCGTCCGGCGAAGCCCGGTCCGAACTCGTAGAGCAGCTCCATCGATCCCGGGATGTGGACGTCGAGATAGGCCTGTACGGGACGCAGGTCGACAAAGGCCGCACCGGCGTCCACTTGGGCCAGAGCATCGTCGAAGTCGAGCGTGTGCAGCATCGAGGTGACCGGCATGATCGCCTTATATCTCAAACTGGCTTGGATATCCCATACTGGTTCGCGGATGGTTCTTCTCTTGGTGTTCCTGATCGCGGTCCCGCTGGCGGAGCTGTACGTCATCGTGCAGGTCGCCCACCTGATTGGCCTCATCCCCACGCTAGTGGTGTTACTTGCGGTGTCCGTCGCGGGGGCATGGCTGCTCAAGCGCGAGGGGATGGCAGCCTGGCGCCGCGTCAGGGACGCGACGGCGAGAGGCGAGATGCCGGCGACCCAGGTCGCGGACGGCGCACTGGTCCTGCTGGGAGGCGCGCTGCTCATGACTCCGGGATTCATCACCGATGCAGCGGGATTGCTGCTGCTGATCCCCGGTATGCGGGTGGCGCTGCGCGGGGGGATCCGCAGACTGATATGGCGGTGGGGTCGCAAGCGGATGCGGGTAGTTGGCACCGCAGCAAGCGTGGCACACAGCGCGTACCCGAGGAGGGCCGAGGGGGAGTCCCCAGTCACTCGTCCTTCGAGCCAGCTTCCTTCGCCACCGGCTCCATCCGACGAGGTCGATTCTCCCGGTAGGGGATGACGGGCCCTACTTCCCCCTGTTCCGGGTAAGCGCCGCGGTCGAAGTCGCTTGCAATGCGCACATGCTGGTTCATGCGGACCCGGGTAGCTTCGGGATACTCGCCGGTGTGAACGGGAACGCCAAGTGACCGCGCCACTGTCTCGGCGGCCTCTTCAGACGGATACACCCAGCGGCGCCATCCGCCTTCAGCATCGACGAGAACGAGCTGGGTGTCGCGCAGGCCGATGCGGATGACTATCGCCTCGGTTCCATCACCCCTTCGTGCGATGAAGCCTTGCGGATCGCGAACCGGCTCCTCTTCGCTCTTGCCCTCGAAAGGCCACGCCCTGGACACGTCGCGCACCTTATCCCGTTCACGCTGCAGCCCGGCTAGATAACGAGGCCCCCGTCCACGCAGAGGATCTGGCCCGTGATGTAGTCCGCTTCCTCCGATGCGAGGAACAGAAACGCGGGAGCGATCTCTTCGGGTGAGCCGTAACGGCCGAGGGCGAAGCGGCTCAGTCGCCGTTTCGCGGCCTCCTCATCTTTCATGAGCGGCTCGGTCATCGCGGTAAGGGCTGCGGGAGCGATCGCATTCACTGTGATGCCCAGATTGCCCAGCTCCTTGGCCCACGACTTCGTGAGCCCGACGATACCCATCTTGGCCGCCGCGTAGTTTGACTGACCTACGGCTCCGATCAGCCCGGAAGCGGACGTCACGTTGATGATCTTGCGGGCACGAGCAGTACCGTGCTCGATCTCAGCTTTGGCGATCGGCCGCCAGTGCTGAACCGCCGCACGACCACAAGCCCACGTCCCCTTGAGATGAACGTTGATGACCTTGTCGAAGTCGTCCTCACTCATGTTGTGCAGCATCTTGTCCCGGAGGATCCCTGCATTGTTCACCAGGACGTCGAGCTCGCCGAAGGTCTCCACCGCGCTTGCGACCACCGCTTCGGCAGCCTCGACCGATCCGATGGGATGGGAGTCCGTTATGGCCGTGCCACCGAGCTTCTCGATCTCGCTCACGACTGCAGCCGCAGACTCTGCGTCGACGTCGTTGACAACGACTCGAGATCCTTGCCGGGCGAAGGCCAGCGCCACCGCCTTACCGATGCCACTGCCTGCACCGGTGACGATCGCGGAGCGGTTCTGCAGCCGTCCGGGCATGCCGGCAGTTTATGTCCCGTAACATCGAGCCATGGAAGCCGAGAAGAAAGTGCCGTTGACTCAAAGCGCATACGACCGACTACAAGAAGAACTGGTTCATCTGGAGGGAGATGCGCGCAGCAAGATCATCGACGACATCGCGACTGCGCGGGCCCACGGGGACCTAAGCGAGAACGCCGAGTATCACGCCGCGAAAGACCAGCAGGGGCTCCAAGAAGCACGCGTTCGCCAGATCAGAGAGATGCTCGAGAACGTCGAGATCATCCATGCGAAGGACGATGGTGTGATCAAACCCGGCAAGCTCGTGACCTTGAGGTACGCAGAAGACGAGGAGCCAGAGACCTATCTGCTGGGGCTGCGCGAGGAGAGGGGTGGGGATCACGACATCCTGACGCCCGATTCGCCGATCGGCCGAGCGCTGGTCGGTCATCTTGTGGGCGAGACTCTGATCGCCAAAGTGCCTGCGGGAGATCTGCGCATCGAGATCGTGGCGGTGGAAACGCCTTAGGCGACGCGGCGCCCTTTCCGGAACACCATCTTGGGGTCTGAGAGGCAGGCGAGGTCGTGCAGGGGATCGTCTCGGACGACGATGATGTCGGCGTCGCGTCCGGGCTCCAGAACGCCGGTGGACTCGAGCTGAAGCCACTCCGCCGCTCCCGTCGTCGCCGACGCGATGATGGAATGCGGGCTCATCCCAGCCGATGCCATGTGGGATATCTCACCCGCGTCGATACCTGGGTGAGGCCCGGCGTTTCCGAGATCGGTGCCGTACACAACGCGTCCCCCTGCCGCGACAAAGCTCCGCACGTTCCGGACCGCGGCGGCGAGCTCTGCACCCGTTCGGATCGCAAGGGTGGGGACCACCGTCATCCCCTGCTGCTGCGCCATCCGCTCGATCGTCGTCGGAGGGATCGGCTCGGTACCCATCACCATGTGTGCCAGTTCGTCGACGCCGAGGTCGAGCGCTTTCTCGAGCTCATCTACACCGTAGATGTGTGCGGTCACTCTCAGGCCCGAAGCGTGCGCTGCATCGACGATGGCGCCGAGGGTTGGGCGGTCGAGAGTCGGGCCCACCGGTGCGTTGAGGGCCACCTTGATGATCGCCGCACCCCGCGTGGCCATGCTCTCAACGACTGCCTTCGCGGCAGACGGGTTGCCCACTTCCGCAGCGGTGCCCTGGGGCGCCCACGCGGCGCGGCTGGGATAGCCACCCGGAGCCGTCAGCATCGCTCCGGCGGCCAGCACTGCAGGTCCGTCGAAGGAAGGCGACTGGGACGCGCGCGCCAACTCGAAGATCTCGTCGGGCAGCCAGCCGAGGTCTCGAACGCAGGTGACGCCGCCCGCTACCACCGAGTGCGGCGAGAAGAAGGCGATATGGACGTGCGCGTCGATGAAGCCCGGAAGCAGCGTCATCCCCGCAGCGTCGAGGATCTCGGTGCCCGCAGGGACCTCGACGGCGCCGGGGGCGCCGATCTCGGTGATCGTGCCTTTGGTGACCACGATGGTCGCCTCCGGCATGAGATCGAGGTCGCGGCCCGCCAGAGCGCTGCCGCCCACCGCGGCCCACGTGCCCGTCTCCATGACTCTGCTTCCCCCGTGACTCTTCGTGTTGCTTGACGACGATCGCCCGCGCTCGGCGGCACGCAGCCCCAACCTATAGGTGCTCGCCACCGCCCGCCGGTCTAGCCTTTTCGCATGTTGAACTCCGACATCACCGCGCTGATAGAGGCCGCCGATATGAATGCGCTCTTGCGGGTTGTCGATGGATTCTGCGCGGCAGGCGAGTGGGACGATCTGTTGGACCTCGCCGATAGATGCGAGGACGCTATCGAACGGGGCAAGCAGTTGTGGCCCATCGCCGCGCACGTCGATTACCGTCTGGCGCTCGAGGCCCCCGGCGAGCTGGCCGCCTCCGTCCTCGACCCTGGCTTCGGCCGCTTCGCCGTGGGCCCGCTAACCGAAGTGGCGGCGTTCGGGCATACCTGGGAGGAGCTCGCCCCCCATATCGACGACCCCCGGGTCGCCGCCTACGTGGCCCAAGAACGCGTGCTGCGGGGCGAAGTGTTGGTCGACGACGAGCGCTCCCACACCGAGGTGCTGGAGCTTCCCGCTCGCCTTCTTGGGTGGGAGCCGACGTACGCGCTCGCAACCTACGGGCACAACTATGTCGAGGTGGCAGAACCCTGGGAACCTAGAAATCGATTGCACGAGGAGCCCATGTCGACTGCGGACACTATCGATGACCCCGAACTCGAAGATGCGCTCCTAGATCTCGTGCAGCCCTGGACCGCGGAGTCCAACGGTGCCGCGCGGGCGGTCATCGTCCAAGGAGATGCTGCAAGCGCCGCCTCAGCGTTGACCTATGGAACCCTGCGGCTAGGGCCACTCGAACCGGCAGAGGCGCTTCAGCGCGTGGCATGGGCAGCGGCGAGCGGAGGGGCGTACGGCCGGCGCCGCGGAGCAGCCCTGGGGAGATCGCTGGCCTGGTATTCCGCAGCTCTCCTCGCCGACGCGCCCTGGCCCCCGTCGGACGAGCTCGGGGACCAGATCGCCGGCCTGCGCTGGTACCGCTGGGATGAGGGGGCCGAAGAGGAGGGCTGGGTGCTGCGGCTGGCGGTCCAGAACCTCGAACAAGGCTGGTCCGCAGCCATGGGGGCCACGGACATCAGGGAGGAGGACGAGGGCTAGCCGCCGATCCTCCGCCCGGAGAGATCCCGGGCGAAGCCGTCGACGACTGCGCCTCGGGCGGATGCCGCCGTCAGAGCGAGCCCCGCACGCGACCAAGCCTCGAGGCCACCTTCAAGATTGTGCGCATCGAGACCTTGTCCTCTGAGGAAGTCGGCGACGAGGCCGCTGCGCTGCCCGATCTGGCACACCACGACCACCGGCTCGTGCCCAAGGAGCTCTTGCCACCGCGCCCGTATCTCACCGATGGGAAGGTGGACCGAGCCCTCGACGTGTCCGGCCTCGTATTCCTCGGTTTCACGGACGTCGACGAAGAGGGCAGTGCCGGTGAGAGCGCGAGCTTGAACTGGCAGCATCCGTGCATCCTCCTACTTTAGTAGTTGAGCGACGCGACAAACTCGCGCCTTTCTCTCCCATCCAGTTTGACAAGCTGCTGCGAAATAATGACCGACGGCTCGAGGACAGCGGGTCCTCGGGACAACGCTCAGGAAAGAGGGCGCCTATGCTGAACCATCGCACTTCCCGCAGGACCGGCAGCCGCAACAAGACGATCGTCGGAGCGATCTCATCGCTGCTGGTGCTGCTTCTGGGAGTCGCACTACTCGGCCCCATCGCAGCCAATGCTTCGAGCCACCGCGAAGCTCCCTTGACTGCAGCGGACCCCCAGATCGACGGCACGGACCTTTATGCGTTCCGGAGCCCCGATCATCAGCGCAAGATCACCATCATCAGCAACTGGATCCCATTCGAGGAGCCCGCCGGGGGGCCGAACTTCTTTTCGTTCGCCACAGGCGTGAACTATGACGTCAAGATAGATAACAACGGCGACGCGCGACCCGACGTGACGTACCGCTGGACGTTCGCGGACCACTATCGTCACGCGAACACGTTCCTCTACAACACGGGTCCAGTGACCACGCTCAAGGATCAGAGCTTGAACTTCTATCAGACCTACAAGCTCTACGAGATCCGTCGTGGACACGCTCCGAAAGTGATGAGGAGAGGGATAGTTGCACCGAGCGACGTGGGTGCTGCCTCGATGCCGAACTACGCCAAGCTGTCTCGTCAGGCAGTGGACAAGTTCGACGGAGGGACGAGCAGGACCTTCGCGGGCCAGGCCGATGATCCGTTCTTCCTGGATCTCCGCGTGTTCGACCTTCTTTATGGTGGCAACTTCAGCGAGGTCGGCACCGATACATTGAACGGCTTCAACGTGAACGTACTTGCCCTGCAGGTACCGCGTTCGGACTTGGCCAAGCACCACAACACCAACAGGCACCGCATCATCGGCGTGTGGACCACCGCATCGCGGCGTACCACGCGTGTGCAGTCGGCGGCTACAGGAAAGATCTCGTCGCACGGTCGCCGCGTGCAGGTGTCGCGTTTGGGCAACCCCTTGGTCAACGAGGTGGTCGTTCCGACGCCGCTGAAGGACTACTTCAACGCGTCCAAGCCGAAGAACGATGCGCAGTTCCTGCCGGCGGTCCAAGACCCGAAGCTTCCGCACATCGTGCACAGGATCTATGGTTTGCCCGTTCCGGACTCCGATCCAAGCACCCCGGGCATCCAGCGTGCGGACCTGATCAAGGTCTTCCTCAAGGGGTTGAAGGGCCTCAACAAGCCGAAACACGTCACCCCGTCCGAGGAGCTTCGGTTGAACATGAAGACTCCTGTGTGTCAACCCGGCTCGTGCAGCACCTATTCATCGCTGGGCGTCATCGGCGGAGACGTTGCCGGTTATCCGAACGGCCGCAGACTTGCCGACGACGTGATCGATATCGCCTTGCAGGTGGTTGAGGGCGAATTGATCGGTAATCCGAACAACCTGAGTGACAATGTCAGCGCGAACGACAAGGCATTCAGGGCGCACTTCCCCTATGTAGCGCTTCCGTGGAGAGGCTCGGACCCCGCGCCTCACTCGAACCCGTAACAGGAAGCAACCGTCGCGAGGGGCCTGGGGCGATCGCTCCAGGCCCCCGCTCTCGAAGAGAGGGAGGAATGAAGAGGCTGATCGCGCTGCTCGTCGCGGCAGCTCTGGGAGCGGTGATATTCGTGGCCGGCGCGCTTCTGCCAACACACGCCGCTCAACCCTCCCACTCCCTGGCGCAGACCGAACCTAGTCCCACTCCCGCGGCCACCTCGGGTCTTCAGCAGTTGCAGGACTCGATCACCTCCTTGCAGGCGCGTTTGCAAGGCAATCCATCGGATGCGGACGCCCTCTCATCGCTGGGACTCGCCTACCTGCAGGAGGCGCGTCTCACAGTGAATCCCAGCTACTACACCAAAGCCGACGAGGTGCTCCGCAAGTCCATCAGCATCAACCGAACGGCGAACTTCCAAGGCCTTCTCGGAATGGGCATCCTGGCGGGCGCCCGCCACCGTTTCGACCTCGCTCTCAAGTGGGGCCGGCGCGCGCAGCAAGAGAATCCTTACAACGCCGACGTACGCGGTGTTGTGACAGATGCGTTGATCGAACTCGGAAGGTACCGCGAGGCAGGGAAAGAGCTGCAGAAGATGGTCGATCTGCGGCCAGGCCTCTCCTCGCTTGCTCGGATCTCCTATTACCGCGAGTTGCACGGCGATCTTCCCGGTGCCGTCCAAGCGATGGCGGCGGCTTTCCGTGACGCCGGGGGCTCCGGCCAAGACGCCGCGTGGGCGAGTTTCCAGTTGGGAGACCTGCAGCTGATCGCCGGACATGTGAGCCGCGCCGACTACATGTACAGGAGGGGCCGCTACCTCGATCCCAGCTACTACCTGCCGAAAGTCGGCATCGCCAAGGTCGCCGCCGTTCGAGGACATCTGGGTCGGGCGGCTCGGATACTGAGGGAAGTCACAGCCACGTACCCCGCCCCGATCTACGTGATGTTGTTCGGAGACATCCTTCGAGCTGAAGGATTGCAAGATCAAGCAAAGCGCCAGTACGATCTCGTGCGCGCGGAGCAGAGACTGTTCTCGGCCAACGGCGTAGTGCCCGACACCGAGATGATGATCTTTTTCGCCGATCACCATCGGCGATTGGCTCAAACCCTTCATGAGGCTCGCCGCGAATACGCGAAGAGACCGAGCGTTCGGGTGGCCGACGCGTTGAGCTGGGTGCTCTACGCAAACGGTAAGTACGCGCAGGCCGCCAGGTACACGCGTCGCGCTCTGCGTCTGGGCACCGTCGACCCGACCTACTATTTCCACGCCGGAATGATCGCTAAAGCCCTCAGAGAGCGTGGTCTCGCGCTGCGCTATCTGCACAGGGCGCTCCGCTTCAATCCCCACTTCTCGGTTCGTTACGCGCCGGAAGCTGTTCGTGCGATCCGCGCGCTCGGAGGAGCTGCGTGACCCGTTGGCGGCGAAGTATCGCCACCGGCTTCCTCGCCGTTGTCATCGTGTTGGTGACGGCTGTAGTTGCCCAGGCGCATCCTCTTGGCAACTTCACGGTGAATCGCTTCAGCGGACTGGAGTTCACCAAGCAGGGGGTCACGGACCACTACGTCGTCGATATGGCCGAGATCCCGACCTATCAAGAGCTGTCCCGTCTCGACCCCTCGCACAAGGAAAAACCGAGTGCGCAGAGTCTGCACGCCTACGCCGATTCGCTCGGCCGTCGGATCTCCACCGGTGTGACCATGACCGCAGACGGTCACAACGTTGCGTTGACTTTTTCGGGGAGCGCGGCGTCACTGCGGCCCGGACAGGGCGGCCTCAAGATCATGAGGATCGAGGTATCCCTTCGGGGCTCGCTCCCTTCGCCGAACGCCGTGATCCATTACACGGATACGAACTTCGGTGACCGGATCGGATGGAAGGAGATCATCGCTTACGGATCGGGTGGCGAAGGGGTCTTGTCAGCGTCGGTCCCGGCTAAGAGCGTTAGCCAGGAGCTGCGCGCTTATCCCAAGAGCATGCTGGCAAGCCCCGTCGATGTCACAGAGGCGACCGTCAAGCTGCAACCTGGTGCGTTGGGCACGTCGACCGGCCCCGTCGGGGGATTGACGGTCTCTTCTCCGGGCGCGATCGGCGGATCGCTCGCCACCGAGTTCGCACGTTTGATCGAGCACCGTCTCTCCCCGTTGTTCTTGTTGGCGGCGTTGCTCCTGGCCCTGGGGGCCGGCGCCCTCCACGCGCTCGGACCCGGCCATGGCAAATCGATCATGGCCGCTTACCTCGTCGGGAGCGAAGGCAAGGTCCGTCAGGCCGTGACCGTGGGAGTGGCGGTCTCTCTGATGCACACCGCGTCGGTGGGGGCGTTGGGACTGGCCATCCTGGGGGCCTCGAAGCTGTTTGCACCCGAGGTGGTCTTTCCCTGGCTGTCCCTGTTGTCTGCGTTAGTGGTGCTTGCGCTGGGTACCTATCTGCTGCGGAGCCGGCTCCGCGCTCGTGCACACGCCCGTGCGCATGGTCTCGCCGAACCCCATACGCACGCGCTCCAAGAACTGCCTGCCTCGCACGACCACCACCACGGCCAGCACGACCATCCCCACGACCTCGGGCAGGACCATCCCGACGACCTCGGGCACGACCATCACAGCGGGCATGGCCACGACCACGGGCATGACCATTCCCACGACCACGGGCATAGCCATTCCCACGCACCGGCCCCCGGGATCACGCCCACATCGTGGAAGGGGCTGGGCGTCATAGCGCTCTCTGGCGGTCTTTTGCCCTCGCCGTCCGCTCTGATCGTCCTGCTGGCGGCGGTCGCGTTGCATCGGATCGCCTTCGGGCTCGTGCTGGTCGGTGTGTTCAGCGTCGGACTGGCGGCCGCCCTGACCGTCGTCGGAGTACTGGTGATCAAGGCCCGCACCTACGCCACACGGCGGTGGGGCGAGAACCTGACCAACGCCTTGCCGATCTTCTCGGCTGCGGCGATCCTCTTGATCGGAGTGTTTCTCACCGCGGGAGCAGTGGCCAAGCTGTGATGTGGCTACCCTCCGAGCGAGCCTCCCGGCTCGAGGTCGATGACATTCAGTCCCGTCACGTCGGCAGCCGCCTCCCGCAGTTGATCAGGGGTTCCTGTCAGCATCGGGAAAGTTCCGAAGTGCATCGGGACCACCGTGTCGACGCTGAGCAGCCTGATCGCTTCGGCTGCCGAACGCGGGCCCATCGTGAAGAAATCGCCGATCGGCAACATCGCCCAGTCGGGTTGCAGGAGCTTGCCGATGAGAGACATGTCGGAAAAGACCGCGGTGTCGCCGGCGTGGTACAGCTTGAATCCGTTCTCGAACTCCACCACGTAACCGGCGGCTTCTCCCCCATAGATGATTTGGTCGCCGTCGGTGATCCCACACGAGTGCACCGCATGAGTCATGTGAACCTTGCAGCCGGCCACCTCCGTAGTGCCACCCTTGTTGAATCCGACCAGGTTCTCCAGGCCCTTAGAGCCGAGCCAGGCAGACGTCTCCGCTATCGAAACGAGGGTCGCGCCGGTCGACTGTCCGAGCTCTACAGCGTCGCCGATGTGATCGAAGTGGGCGTGCGTGATCAGGATCGCATCGAGAGGCCCGGGGTCCTTCAACTCGTCGGGGCACGCGGGGTTGCCCATGACCCACGGGTCGATCAGAAGTTTCTTCCCGGAAGGCGTGGTCACTCGGAAAGTGGAGTGGCCAAGCCAGGTGATCTCGATCCCGCCGGGCAGATCCGTCATGAAGCCTCCTCTTGTTTGGTGGGTGGGACACTCTCTAGCATCACGGGACAACCTTCAAGACCACTGTGCCGCCGATGAAGACCCCGACGATGTTTGCCGCGCTGTTTGCCTGCCTGGCGCTCATGACCTCTTGCGGCGGGCATTCCGCAACTTCCTACTCCGGAACCGCGGGGCTTGCCCACGCCCTCAATGCCAACGGGGTGGCGTGCACCGCGTTGACTGCAGGGACCGCTGGGGGCCGGGCAACCGCGGGGGCCGCGGCCCCCGTTAAGAAGGGCGCCAAGCCGCTCGCACAGCAATCGGGCGGCTGCTCCCACGGGAGCAGCAAGCTGCTGCTGTTCACCTTCAAGACGCCAGCGCTGCGCGATCGGTGGCTCGAGCTGGGGAAACTCTACGGATCGGTTGTGGTGGGGCCGAACTGGACGGTCAGCTCGCCGAGCAAGGCCGTCGCCGACCAGATCAGCGGAGCGATCGGTGGAGACGTCAAGTAAGGGACATCTCGCCCTTCCCTCGCATCACAACACGACCACGATGCAGCCCATCCGAGGAGCAAACCGAGCACCGTCAAAAGGGGACTACGCTTGCGGCATGCCTGAGACGATTTCGTGATTGCCCTTTTCGTCGTACTCGGACTGGTGCTGGCCGGGGCGGCCGCCGTGGCGAAGTCATTCGTCGACGGTTGCTCACCCCTGCACGGGGAGTCGCAGATCCACCGCTGCGATTTCTGCAAAGAGGCGATATTGCTGATCGACGATGACGCCAGGTGCTTCGTGCAACATGCAGGTCGGCGGTCCCTGTTGGGCTATAGCGTGGTGAACGCCTGTGGTGCGTGCGCCCGGGAACGCATGGTGGATGGCCTCTTCTCCTCAGAGAGAGCGGATCCATCGAGCTGATAGATCGGTGCCGGTAGGCAGCTCCTGGCCTAGCGTTACATCCGTTCCAGTAGTTGGGCTTTCTTAGCTTCGTATTCGGCTTCCGAGATGGCTCCCTCTTGCTTCAATCGAGCGAGCGCCTCGATCTGTTGGGGTATCGAGGCTCCGTCCACCGGCGGCCCAGACATGGCCGGGGGCCGAGCCATCCGTCCCGCATTCTGTTCCGTCTCTTTGTAGATCATCAGCTGCACTTGCTCCGGGTTGCGGACGTGGCTGATGGTTTCTTGACCTCGCTCGCCTGCGGACTCGATCACGAGTGTGCCTGCTCCCACCGTGCGTTGCAGCACCGATTGATTGAAGGTGACATCGTTGATCCGCTCGAGGGGAATCTCCTTCGAATGCTTTGCAAGGACTCCGGTCCTCGTGATCAAACGATCGGTGGTCAGCACGAAGTCTGTAAAGAGCCAGCGCAGGAACGGAACCACAGCCAGCCACA
>JAXDJR010000089.1:0-10318 GCA_034667545.1 Actinomycetota bacterium | reverse complement strand
CCTAGAGCTGTTGTGACTGGAGGGTCGGGGTTTCTCGGTTCCCACCTGTGCGAGCGCTTGCTCGCCGAGGGATGGGGAGTTGTCTGTCTCGACTCGATGCTGACGGGCAGTCCAGACAACGTCGCAGCGATCATCGACCATCCCAGGTTCCGGCTCGAACGAAGGGATGTGACCAAACATATCGAGGTCGAAGGTCCGATCGACTGGGTTCTGCACCTGGCATCACCCGCATCTCCCGTGCACTACCTGGAGCATCCGATCCACACACTGAAGGTGGGTGCTCTCGGCACCCTGAACGGGCTCGGCTTGGCGAAGGCCAAAGGGGCCGGGTTCTTTCTGGCCTCGACCTCGGAAACATATGGTGACCCCCAAGTGCACCCACAACCCGAGAGCTACTGGGGGCATGTCAATCCCGTCGGGCCTCGGGGGGTCTACGACGAAGCCAAACGCTTCGCGGAAGCAATGACGATGGCGTACCACCGTGCCCACGGGATCGATGTGCGGATCCCGCGCATCTTCAACACTCAGGGCCCCCGGATGGCGCGCGAAGACGGTCGTGCGGTTCCCAATTTCATCAGGCAGTCTCTGCGAGGCGAACCTTTGACGATCCACGGCGACGGTTCGCAAACGCGCTCTCTGTGTTATGTCGACGATCTCATCGAGGGCTTCTGGCGTCTGCTCAATTCCGATCATGTCGGACCGATGAATCTGGGGAACCCTCGGGAGGTAACGATCGCCGAGCTCGCGCGGCTCATCGCCAAGATCGCCGGCAGCGACTCGGAGGTCACTTTCGAGGCCCGCCCCGAGGATGACCCCGAGGTGCGGTGCCCCGATATCTCGCTAGCTCGCGCCAAGCTGGGGTGGGAACCCAAGGTCCCCTTGGAGCAGGGTCTCGAACGCACCATCGAGTGGGCGCGGGCGGCGTGGTTCTGAGCCGAGCCCGTGGGCCTCGATCCGGTATCGAGAAAGTGATCCCGGAGGCAACTTGGCGCAAGGAACACCGCTTGGGACCTGTTGTCCGGACGTGACCCCAGAGGTGTCTCAGCTCGCAAGAAATCGGGGTGGCGGCGGGTAGGCTGCGGTGCGTGAGCAAGCGCGCAGAACCCAAGAAGAAGCCCAGATCGTGGGATCCGAGGAACGCGGTTCCCCCCAAGAAAGGGTCACCAGGCTCGCCGGCCCCGCAGCAGCAACGTTGGGTGACGGCGGCGTGGGTGGTAGGTGCCCTGATACTCATCCTGCTGTTCCAGAGCTCGCTGCTGGGCGGGGGCGTCCAGTCGCTGCCGTTCTCGAGCAAGTCGGCTTCTCCTCCAGGGTTCCTGCAACTCGTCGATAGCGGCGCGGTAACCGAGGCCAATGTCTCCCAGACGGCGGTGACCGGCACCTACAAGTCCGGTTCGGGTACGCACAAGTTCTCGACCACGATCCCACCGAACTTCCAGACCAACAGCTTGATAAAGACGCTCAAGGCCAACGGCGTCCAAGTCTCAGGCTCGCAGCCCAGCGTGTGGAGCAGCTTCCTGTTCGGATGGGTACTGCCCATCCTGTTCTTCGGCGGGATCTACTACTTCTTCATCCTGCGGCGGATGCGAAACCAGATGGGTGCCGGCGCGCTTTCCTTCGGCAAGAACAAGGCCAAGCTCTACGACCGCACCGATATGAAGACGACGTTCAAGGATGTCGCCGGCGTCGACGAGGTCGAGGCCGAGCTCGTCGAGCTGGTCGATTACCTGAAGACCCCGAAGAAGTTCGAGCGACTGGGGGCGCGCATCCCAAAAGGTGTGCTCTTGGTAGGCCCGCCTGGAACGGGAAAGACGCTTCTAGCGCGCGCTGTCGCGGGCGAAGCGAGCGTCCCCTTCTTCTACATCTCGGCGTCCGAATTCGTGGAGCTGTTCGTCGGCCTGGGTGCGGCGCGGGTGCGCGACCTGTTCCAGCAAGCGCGCGAGCGCGCGCCGGCGATCGTGTTTATCGACGAGATCGACTCCATCGGCCAAGCTCGATCGGGCGCCGCTGGTAACCAGCTTGGCTCCCACCAGGAGCAGGAACAGACGTTGCAGCAGCTCCTCACCGAGATGGACGGCTTCCAGCCGAACAGTGGCGTCATCATCGTCGCCGCGTCCAACCGTCCCGAGGTTCTGGACGCCGCCCTTCTGCGGCCCGGCCGTTTCGACCGCCAGATCCAGGTGAATCTGCCCGACATCAAGGGCCGCGAGGCCATCCTGCATATCCACGCGCGCGACGTGAAGATGCGAGGCGATGTCGACCTTCGCGTGCTGGCTCGCCGCACGCCGGGGTTCTCGGGGGCCCAGCTGGCCAACGTGATCAATGAAGGGGCGCTTCTTGCTGCCCGCCGCGGAAAAGACGAGGTAGACATGTTCGACCTCGAGGAAGCCATCGATCGCGTCTACGCAGGTCTCGAGCGGCGCTCCACCGTTCTGTCGGACAAGGAACGAACACTGGTCGCCTACCACGAGCTCGGCCACGCGATCGTTGCGCGTTTCGTCGAGCACGCGGATCCGGTGCACCGGGTGTCAATCATTCCGCGCGGGATCGGTGCCCTCGGCTACACCCAGCAGCTGGCGGAAGAAGAGCGCTTTCTGATGGCCGAGCCAGAGCTCAAGGACATGATCGCGATCCTCCTCGGGGGCCGGGCCGCGGAGGAGCTCATCTTCGGCTTCGCGACCACCGGTGCTCAGGACGACCTGAAGCGCGCCACCGAGACCGCTCGCCGCATGGTTATGGAGTTCGGCATGTCGGAGAAGGTCGGTCCGATCAACATCGCCGAACAGGGCCCCCGGTATCTGTCGGCGGTATTCCGTCGGGGCGAGGAGATGTCGGAGGAGGCTCAGGTGGTGATCGACCGCGAAGTGCGAGCGATCCTGGTGCAAGCGCTGGATAAGGCCTCGGCCATCCTCAAGAGCCGTAAGCAGGACATGGACGAGCTAGCTGTGATCTTGCTCGACAAGGAGACGCTCGACGCCAACGACCTCGACACTCACTTCGGTAAGAAGCTTCCGCACGGATCTCTATTGGGCCCGCTTGACCGCGAGGACGTCCCGGCCTCAACCGGCTAGTCGATCGAACTCAGGCCGATCGCGCTTCGACCTCTTCGAACCATCCGTTGAGCGTGTCCATGTACGCGGCTCGTTCTTCCTGGAAGTGAAGGTGAGAGCCGTTCTCGAAGATCTGAACGCGTGAGTCGGGGATGCGCGCGCCCATATCTTCAAGATGCTCCGGCAGGCACTCGTCGTGTCGTCCACCTGTCAGCAGTGTCGGGACGTGGATGGCACCGAGCCGTGCGGTGACATCCCAGTCCTTCAAGGATCCGACGATGGTGAACTCGCTCGGTCCTTGCATGTGCATGTAGATGTCGGGGTTCAGGCCCTCGAATGAACGCTCGAGACCTTCCGGCCAGGGGTCCATCCTGCATACGTGCTGTTTGTAGAACGTCAGCATCACTGCCTGATATTCAAGGCAGCCGAACCAGCTGTGGTCTTCATGGCGCGCAACGATGTCTTGATCTTTCTGGCTCATGCGGGACAGCAACGTGCGTGTATCTCGCTCCCAACGCGGGATGCTCGCAGGACTGCTTGCCAGGATCAGACTCTCCAATGGCGGCTGGCGATCGAGGACGTATTGCATCGCCAGCATGCCGCCCCACGAGCTTCCAAACAGATGGAGACGATCCAGCCCCAAGGCCGCGCGCACCGCGTCGAGCTCGGCGACGAAGCGGTCCACCACCCAGAGCGACGTGTCGGCGGGTCGGTCGGAGCGTCCGCACCCCAGCTGGTCGTAGAAGATCACTCGACGGTCCTCGCCGAGATCCTCCAGAGAGTCGATGTAGTCATGGGCGAAGCCGGGGCCCCCGTGCAGGCACAGCAGCGGCACCCCGGAGCGGTCGTCGCCCACGCTCCGCCACCACACGCGGCCCCCTGGAACCTCGATGAAGCCCTCAGCCATAGGGGGGCATGCTATCCGGGAGCGGTTTGTTGAGAACGACCCAGTGCCGCCGCACGTGCATGCCGTGGCCCTCGTAAAATCTCTTAGCCCCTGTCGGATTGGCCGAGTCGACGTTCAGCGCAACCTGCCGGTAGCCAGTCTCCTGGAACACCCGGAACGCCTGCTCGAGGAGAGCCCCACCGATCCCGTGGCCCCGGAACTTTTCGAGGACACCGAGAGAATCCACCCATGCCTCCACGGTCCACCCTCGGCCGATCAGCATGCCGGCGGGGCGGCCTTGGTGTTCGGCCAGAAAGCATGCCTCGGGCTGGAAGCGTTCGCCCGAGAGATGGCGCTCCTCCCACTCCTGGAACGGCCGCGCCGACACGCCCCATTGCCCGTGGAAGGCCCGTGACTCGATGCTGTGGAAGAGGGGACCGTCCCCCTCCTGGAAGCTGCGGATCGCCACCCCGGGCGGAAGCTCGGTGGTTCCGAGGTCGTCCAGCGATCGCTCCATGTGCAGGAAGTCGCGGACGTGCCGGTAGCCACGGGCGCCCAGAAGGGCGAGGGCGCGCTCGTCCTGGGCGATCGTTGAGGTCCTGATCGTCAGCGGGCGACCGGCCGCGATGGCGCTCGCTCGAGATTCCATCAGACTCAAGAGGCCCCGGCCCAGCCCCTTGCCGCGGTGGTCCGGATGGACCCGCCCGAAGGCGGCCACGGACCCCTCCTCGGGACGCTCTTCGACATCCCCATAGCCCGCCAGCTCTCCGCCGTCTGTTGCGATCAGCCAGGTATTGCGCTCGCTGTCGAACCCCGGCACCTGGAACAGCCCGCGGAGGAGTTCGATGTCGGTGGCCGGCGCCAGGCCGTAGACCGCGTCCAGGGCATCGAACAGCGACACCACCTCGGGAAGGTCGGCGGTGGTCGCACTGCGCACTCGATAATCTGCCGGCAACCGGGTCACAAGCCCAGGGTACCGGGAATAGGCAGCCCCAGTGGGCGGTTGGACTTGACAGTATGAGACTCAAGTTTGATACTCGTTGGCAATCAAGTTCTGAACGAAAGCCCACGATCTATAGGGAGGAACAGAGTGGCTAAGGCAGTTGGAATCGACCTCGGCACCACGAACTCGGTGGTGGCCGTTATGGAGGGTGGCGAGCCCACCGTCATCCCGAACGCAGAAGGCGGGCGCACGACGCCGTCGGTGGTCGCGTTCTCACGCAGCGGCGAGATCCTCGTCGGCGAGGTGGCCAAGCGTCAGGCGATCACGAACCCCGATCGGACCATCCGATCGATCAAGCGTGACATGGGCAAGGACGACAAGCGCGACATCGACGGCAAGGGATGGACGCCGCAAGAGATCTCGGCCCGCATCCTGATGAAGCTCAAGACCGACGCCGAGGCTTATCTCAGCGACAAGGTCACCGAGGCGGTCATCACCGTGCCTGCCTACTTCGACGACGCCCAGCGGCAGGCGACGAAAGAGGCGGGGCAGATCGCGGGCCTCGAGGTGCTGCGGATCATCAACGAGCCCACGGCCGCAGCTCTCGCCTACGGTCTGGACAAGACCGAGGGCGACCAGACCATCCTCGTCTTCGACCTCGGTGGCGGCACCTTCGACGTTTCTCTGCTCGAGCTCGGCGACGGCGTCTTCGAGGTCAAGTCCACATCCGGGAACACGAATCTCGGTGGGGACGACTGGGATCAGCGCTTGATCGATCACCTCGTCAAGACGTTCAAGGATCAGAACGGGGTCGATCTCGGCCTGGACAAGATGGCTCTCCAGCGCCTGAAAGAGGCAGCAGAGAAGGCCAAGATCGAGTTGTCATCGGTACAGCAGACGACGATCAACCTGCCGTTCATCACCGCGACCCAGCAGGGACCGCTTCACCTCGAGCTCACAGTGACTCGCAGTGAGTTCGACCGGATGACCGAAGACCTGCTCGACAAGTGCAAGGGACCCTTCAACCAGGCGATTAAGGACGCGGGGATCTCGGTCGACCAGATCGACCATGTGATCCTGGTCGGCGGATCTACCCGCATGCCCCAGGTACGCAACCTCGTGAAGGACCTGACGGGTGGCCAAGAGCCACACCAAGGTGTGAACCCTGACGAGGTAGTGGCCGTCGGCGCGGCGATTCAGGCAGGTGTGTTGAAGGGAGAGGTCAAGGACGTTCTTCTGCTCGACGTGACCCCTCTGTCGCTGGGTGTCGAGACCAAGGGCGGCATCTTCACGAAGCTGATCGAGCGCAACAGCACGATCCCGACCAAGCGCTCCGAAACGTTCACGACTGCTGACGACAACCAACCGTCGGTCGAGATACACGTGCTGCAAGGCGAGGCCGACATGGCCTACCGCAACAAGTCACTTGGAAAGTTCCAGCTGGTTGGTATCCCGCCTGCACCGCGAGGGATGCCTCAGATCGAGGTCACCTTTGACATCGATGCGAACGGTATCGTCAACGTCTCGGCGAAGGATCTCGGAACAGGCAAAGAGCAGTCGATGATGATTACCGGCGGCACAAAGCTCGCGGACGACGAGATCGAGAAGATGGTGCGCGAGGCAGAGGCCCACGCCGACGAGGACCGGAAACGCCGGGATGAGGCAGAAGCTCGCAACCAGGCCGAGAACGCCATGTACCAGACGGAAAAGACCCTTAAAGAGCACGGCGACAAGCTCGACGCGTCCGATCGCAAGATGGTCGAGGACGCGCTCGGTGAGGTCAAAGACGCGATGGCCGGCTCGGAAGTGGACCGCATAAGGCACACAACAGAGCAGCTGGTCACTGCATCACAGAAGTTCGCAGAAGTGCTCTATCAGCGAGCGCAGACGGAGGGCGCAAGCGCATCTCCGAACGGGTCCGATGACAGCACGGATGACGTCGTGGATGCTGAAGTGGTCGACGAGGGCCAGCAGGGCGCATAGAGCATGACCGAGGAACAGGACAGCACACCCCGCAGGGTGAGAGTGCAAGACAAGCGGCATACCGCGGCGAGTGAAACGCCGGCGGACGGGGCAGCTTCTGCCTCGCCCGCCGAAGTCTCGGCTGGATCCACGGGCAAAGATTTGCATGGTCCCGTTCTGTTGGAAGAGACCTCCGAGCAAGAACAGGTGCCGTTGGGCGAGATCCAGGAGCCGCCGCCGGAGCCCGAGCTCAGTGTTGCCGAGCTGCAACGCGTGAAGGCGGATCTCGAGAATGCGCGCAAGCGGATGCTCAAGGAGCAGACGCGGATCACCGAATACGCAAGCCGTCGGCTCGTCGAGAAATTTCTGCCGGTGCTCGATCACTTCCAGCTTGCGCTCGATCACGGTGAAGGCGGCAAGGGCATCGAGCTCGCCATCCGGCAGGCTGTCGACGTCTTGGCAGGAGAGGGTCTTCAAGAGGTGGACGTCCCTGAGGGGACCGAATTCGATCCTCGTCTGCACCATGCGGTAGCGACCTATCGGGATCCGTCCGTCGCTGTCGACACAGTGACGAAGGTGCAGCGGCGTGGCTACAACTTCAAGGGTCAGTTCCTCAGGTCGCCCGAAGTGGTCGTGGCGCAGCCGGCCGACGACAGAGCACAGTCCCCGGACGAGAGTGAAGGGCTCTAGCAGATGTCCCAGCGGGAGTGGGCCGAGAAGGACTATTACAAGACCCTGGGCGTCGACAAGACTGCAACCAAAGATGAGATCAAGAAGGCCTATCGCAAACTCGCGCAGAAGTACCACCCCGACGCGAACAAGGGAGATGCCTCTGCCGAGGCGCGCTTCAAAGAGATATCCGAAGCCCACTCCATCTTGTCGAACGACACCAAGCGGCGCGAGTACGACCAGATGCGCTCGCTCATCGAGGCGGGCGGTCACCGTTGGTACGGGTATGCACCGGGCGACGGCGGCGGGAACGTACGCGTCGATATCGGGGACCTGGGTGATCTCGGCGACCTGGGCGGCGCCGGCGGTCTCTTTGACGACCTTCTCGGCTTCGGTTTTCGGGGGCCGGCGCGCGGCGAGGACATGGAGACCGAGGTCGAGCTGAGCTTCGAAGAAGCCATGCAGGGAACGACGGTCTCGCTGTCGCAGGGAGGCGGGGTGCGGATCCCTCCGGGGATCGGTGATGGGAGCCGCGTCCGGGTTGCCGGCAAAGGGGCCAAGGGTCACCGCGGCGCCGGACCGGGGGACCTCTACGTCCGCGTGAAAGTCAGGCCGCACCCGATCTTCGAACGGGGGCCGGAAGGCCAGCTCACCGTCAAGGTGCCCGTGACGATCTCAGAGGCCGCCCTGGGGACCCAAGTTGAGGTTCCCACGCTTGATGGCAGCGTCACCGTCAAGGTGCCTGCCGGGACTCCAAACGGCAAGAGCCTGCGGGTGCGCGGGAAAGGTGCTCCAACGGTCAAGGGCGGCAAGGGCGACTTGCTGGTCAAGATCGAGGTCGAGATCCCACAGAAGCTCTCGAAGCAAGAGCGCGAGCTGCTCGAAAGCTTTGCCGCTGCGCACCGATCGTCGCCGCGTGCGCATCTCGAGAGCTATCTCGACGCCGAACGCGCAAAAGCGTCGTAGAGGAGGTAGAGAGATGGCCCGACGACCGGTGAACGAACAAGCGAACTACGTCATCTCCGTTGCTGCGGAGTTGGCAGGCGTTCATCCGCAGACCTTGCGCGTGTACGAGCGGAAGGGTCTCGTCCAGCCGCAACGAACCCAGGGAAATTCGCGTCGTTATTCGGAGCAGGACATCGAGCAGCTACGCAGGATCCAGGAGTTGACGGAGGAAGGCATCAACCTGGCAGGAGTAACGCGGATCCTTCAGCTCGAGACTGATCTGAACCGCGCCAAAGCTCGGTACGAGCGCGCAGTCCTCCAGCTGCAGGCAGTTCAGCAGCAATTGCAGGTCGTGTCGACGAGATCTTCGCTGGTGCCCTTGCGGGATGTCCGCCGGATCCGCCGGGCAATGAAGTCGGACGCGCTGGACTCCGCGGGCAAGCCCCGGGTCTTCGTTGCGCCCCCCGTGACTCCTATCGATCAATGAATAGCAAGGGGCAGGTGAGCCAAGATGGACCTCAACAAACTCACACTTAAATCGCAAGAGGCTCTCGGCGCCGCACAACGGTTGGCGGGTGAGCTCAACCACCAACAGATCGAGAACGCCCATCTCCTTGGAGCGCTGCTCGAGCAGCCTGAGGGCGTGATCTATCCCTTGCTTCAGAAGCTGGGAGCTTCTCCCCGCACGCTGCGCGTCTCTCTCGACGGAGTCCTCGACCGGCTGCCCAAGATCTACGGGCAGGTTGAGAGTTACATGTCTCCTGGGCTGCGAAACACGCTCGAGCGAGCGTTCTCAGAGGCGGAGACCCTGGGCGACGCGTATGTCTCGACCGAGCATCTGCTGCTCGCGTTGCTCGATCAGGGGGACGACGTTGCAGGCATCCTCAGCAGCGCAGGGATCGACCGTGCCCGCATCCTCGATGCCCTCAAGGAGATCAGGGGAACGCAACGGGTGACCGACCAGACCCCCGAGGAGAAGTACCAGGCGCTCGAGCGTTTCGGACGCGACCTCACCGAGGCGGCACGCCGAGGAAAGCTCGACCCGGTCATCGGGAGGGACGACGAGATCCGTCGGGTGATCCAGGTGCTGTCTCGTCGCACCAAGAACAATCCCGTGTTGATAGGGGAGCCCGGAGTCGGCAAGACCGCGATCGTTGAGGGGTTGGCCAATCGGATCGTCGCAGGTGACGTCCCGGAGTCGTTGAAGAACAAGCGCGTCATCGCGCTGGACATCGGCTCGATGGTGGCCGGCTCCAAGTACCGAGGCGAGTTCGAGGAGCGCCTGAAGGCGGTGCTCGGTGAGATCGCTGCTTCCGAAGGCGAGATCATCACCTTCGTCGACGAGCTTCACACCGTGGTGGGAGCCGGCGCCGCCGAAGGCGCGATGGATGCCGGCAACATGATCAAACCGATGCTAGCTCGCGGCGAGCTGCGGATGATCGGCGCAACGACGCTGGATGAATACCGCAAGCACGTGGAGAAAGACGCCGCGCTGGAGCGAAGGTTCCAGCCGGTTGTCGTGGGTGAGCCGTCGGTTGAGGACACCATCGCGATCCTGCGCGGTCTCAAGGAGCGGTACGAGGTTCACCACGGCGTGCGGATACAGGACGCCGCCCTGGTGGCTGCTGCGGTCCTCTCCGACCGTTACGTAACTGCACGCTTCCTCCCGGACAAGGCTATCGACCTGGTCGACGAGGCCGCATCGCGCTTGCGCATGGAGATCGATTCGATGCCCTTCGAGATCGACGTCGTCGAACGCCGGATCCGTCAACTCGAGATCGAACGGGCGGCGCTGCAGAAGGAGAACGACAGCGCGTCGAAGGCGCGGCTCGATTCGATCGAAGCCGAACTGGCGTCGCTCGA
>JAXDJR010000088.1:0-11602 GCA_034667545.1 Actinomycetota bacterium | reverse complement strand
GACGCCCGGTACAGGTCCGGCCGGCGCTGAGGAAACATGAACGCGGCGATGCACACGATCCATACACAAACCACTCCGGCCAGAACACCCAGAGCGAGCCATGTCGCGAAGGTTGTCGCCATGACGCTCCAGATCAACATCACGGTCACCAGGCCCATGACGAGCAGAATGGCCGGGACCGGTGAATGCGTGTTCTCGTTGACCTCGGCGAGCTTCTCAGGCAGAAGACGGTCGAAGGCCCACGCAAACACCGTTCGCACTGGCATGAATACGTTGCCGACCATTGCGGGCAGGCTCCAGAACAAGAACGAGCCAACGATCAGCACAGTCAAAAACTTGTTGTTGACGACTAGCGATGCGAGGAAGTGGTACCACGGACCCGTAGGAACCTTGTATGCGGCGTTCCCCGCAGTGTTCACCGCCGACATGAACGCATAGCCGGCAGTCTTGTAGATGAGGAGCACGCCGACAGAGATGAACACGGTGTCCCAGATCAATGCTCCGAACATGATGGACATCTGGCGGTTCCGATTGGACGCGCTCTTCAGCTCGCCGGCGAGGTAGACGCTCCACCAGTTCCACATCATGAACACCATGATCACGAAGATGGCCGGGATGGTGCTCGAGCCCTTGCCCGGCAAGGGCGATGTCGCTATCTGGCCCCTCGCGGCTGCGATTACTTTGTGATAGGCGTCGGTTCCGGCTCCGAAACGCGCCGAAAGCGCGTTGAAATTGGTCTGGAAGGCGCCCGATGAACCGAAGATCAGGACCACGAACGCGATAAACGTGCCTATCGAGGCGATGATCCAGAAGACGTTTTGCCATCTCAGGGTCTTCTTGGTGCCCGAAATGAGGATCCACGTCATCAGGGCGATCATGAAGAAGCCCCCGAGGAAGATCCACAGCTTCTCAGTCTGGAACTTGGTTCCCCAGTCGATCAGCGTCGGATTGTGAAAGAAGATCCCCAGCGTCGCGAGGATCGGGCCCAGCGCGAACACGGGGAAATAACGGGCCCAGAAAGTCGCGCCGATCATGGCGGAGAACGCAGCCCCGAAGTTGGACACAGTCGCCAGCGGCGGCACCAGGATGCGGCTGACCCACACGTAGTCCCCTCCGGTGCGAGGCATGCTCGAGGAGAGAAGCGACATCATGATCAGCACCGGGATGTTCAGCACGAACGCGATCAAGGTGGCGGTGACCAGGTCCGCCCCGGGAAATACCGATAGTGCAAAGAACACGCCCCACGCGAGGGTGGCGCCAACGGGGGCCGAGAAGACTGCGTTGAAGATTGTGGCGTCGAGGGCAGACGCCTCCCGAACCAGCCCCGTGCTCTTGCGAACGAAGACCTGCCGAGGGGCGGGCGAACCGGGTCCGCCGCTCTCGACTCCGCTGCCGGTTGCCACCCGAAGCCCTCCCCTGGTCGGCCGGTTCGGGCAAGTTATAGCAACATCGAACATGCAAAGCAACCTAAATCTGTGAGATTTGACCCCGATTCACGTGCTAACGTGTGCGGCCAACCGGGCGGATCGATCAGAGAGGCGACCAGATTGCTCGCCGTCGACAGGCGTCATCGGATCCTGGAAAGGGTCGCGGAGCAGCAAACGATCCATATCCCCGAGCTCGCGCAGGAACTGGCAGTCTCCGAGATGACGATCCGGCGTGACATCGGCCGGCTGGAAAGCGACGGTTTCCTTCGGCGGACCTACGGGGGGGCCACCGCGCACGTGACCAAGTCTCTGGAGCTGGCGTTCAATGCCCGCGCCCTTCAGAACGCCGCAGTGAAGCGAGTCATCGGGATGGCCGCCGCCAGGCTTCTCCAGGGCACCACGACGATGTTCGTAGGGATCGGCACGACGACAGAACAGATGGCGTTGTTCCTTCCCCCTCGCGACGACCGCATGGTGATCACCAGCTCGCTTCCGGTAGCGAGCCTGCTTGGGAGCCGGCGGAGCCACGTCGTAGTGCTTGGCGGCACGATCCGCCAAGATGAACTGTCGTGCATCGGCCCCATCGCAGCCGCAACAGTCCGGCACTATCACCCTCAGGTCGCGGTGCTCGGAGCTGGGGCGGTGTCGTCACGCTTCGGCATAACGGAGCTGGACGACGAAGCAGCCGAGATCAATCGTTTGATGATCGAGCACAGCGATGCCTTGGTGGTGCTTGCCGACGGTTCCAAGTTCGGTCCCCCTGCCGTCGCAGCGGTCGACGACTCCCACAGGATCCGCACACTCGTCACCGACGCCAGCGCTCCGGACGAGGAGGTCGACGCTCTGCGCGGACAAGGGGTCGAAGTAGTGATCGCGCAGTCCGGACTGGGTGAGATCAGGATCTCGGGAGCCCAAGATCAGGGACCTCCATTGCGATCGGTGCCGACCGACGGCGGGGTCTGATGGGAGACCTCAAGTCCCTGTTCGGGGTGGACAAGCCACTCATCGCGATGTGCCATCTGAAGGGTTTGCCGGGAAGACCCCGGCACGATGTAGCCGGTGGCATGGACGCCATCGTCGAGAGTCTTGGGAATGACCTGGTCGCCCTCCAGGAAGCCGCCGTGGACGGCCTCTTATTCTGCAATGAGAACGACCTTCCCTATGCACTCGAGGTGGGAACCGAAGTCGCCGCCGGGATGGCGGGGGCGATCGGGCAGTTGCGATCCGACATCCGGCTCCCCTTCGGTGTCGACCTGCTATGGGATCCACAAGCGGCTCTCGCGGTGGCGCGGGCGACCGGAGCGCGGTTCGTACGTGAAGTGCTCACAGGAGTGTTCGAGAGCGACATGGGGTTGATGGCTCCCGACTTCGGCAGACTCGCCGGTTACCGCAGCGCGATCGGGGCTGATGATGTCGCTCTCTTCTGCAACATCACCCCGGAGTTCAGCCGCTCGGTCAGCGGACGCAGCGTCGCGGAACGAGCAAAGGGAGCCGTTTACATGGGCGTGGATGCTCTTCTCATCAGCGGTCCGGCTGCCGGCGTGGGGGCCGAGACTGCGGACCTCGAGGAAGCGAAAGCTGCTGCCGGCGCGGTCCCGGTCATCGCCAACACCGGTGTGAATCACAACACGGTCGGCTCGATCCTGGAGATAGTGGACGGCGTGATCGTCGGCACCGCCCTCAAGGAGGATGGAGACACTTGGAACCCCGTCGATCCCGAGCGGGCATCCAAGATGATGGAGATCGTTCGCAGCATCCGCGCTAACTCGCGCCGGGGCTGAGCCTGTTGTGGCGCAACGGACCCGGCTCTATTTTGCAACCGACCTGCATGGATCCGAGAAATGCTTCCGTAAGTTTCTGAACGGTGCAAGGGCTTACAAAGCGGACGTCCTCGTGCTCGGCGGTGACATAGGGGGCAAAGCCATCCAAACGATCGTGGACCAAGGGGACGGCACCTTCACCTGCAACTTCCGGGGCAAGGACTATGCGCTAATGGACGACGACGAGCTGCGCGCTCTCGAGCAGCTGATCTCCGACTACGGCTATTACCCGCACCGGATGGGCCCTGGAGAACTCGAAGCTCGCGTGCAGGACGGTTCGATCGACGACCTCCTCATCCAACTTATGACCGCACGTCTCGAACGGTGGCTCACTCTCGCCGAGGAGCGGCTGAGGCAGCCAGACCTGGACATCTTCTGGATGCTTGGGAACGACGACCCTCCTCAGCTAGCCACTCTCTTCGACGAGGCCCCGTGGGGCCATCAAGCTGAGGACAAGATCTGGCAGCTCGACGACCAGGGACATCAGCTCGCGTCCTTCGGGTATTCCAACCTCACTCCATGGGACAGCTATCGAGAGATGCCCGAAGTGGACCTGCTCGCCCACCTCTCGCAGTTGTGTAACAAGCTGGACGACCCTGACCAGGCGATCTTCAACTTCCACGTTCCGCCTTACGGTACCGGTCTCGACGAAGCTCCAGTGCTCGATTCGTATCTGCGCGTCCAGACCGCAGTTGGTCAGGTCAAGATGGCTGCAGTGGGAAGCACCGCGGTCAAGGAAACGATCGAGCGCTTCCAGCCGTTGGCCAGTCTCCATGGCCACGTTCATGAATCTGCGGGATTCCGCCGTATCGGACGAACGATAGCGCTCAACCCCGGAAGCGATTACGGCACGGGCGCGCTGAACGGCGTTCTCATCACGCTCGAGAAACAAAAAGTGAAGGCTCATCAATTCGTTCGCGGATAACGGTCCCTGCACCAACCTGCGAACAACACTTCTGGAGGGAACCATTGCGTGTGTGCTGATGGCGGAGCACTTCTGATCGCACTCGACGTAGGCACAACAGGGGCTCGCGCCGTGGCGGTCGATCTAGGGGGCCGTGTAGTCGCCGAAGAACGGCATCCGTACGAGACGACGAGCCGGCATCCAGGCTGGGCCGAGCAGGACCCACGCGATTGGTCCGAGGGCGCGGCTGCGGCCCTGGCGCGTGTGGTGGCGCGTCTGCCCGAGCCGGGCGCGGTGCTGGCCATCGGGCTCACCGGCCAATGTCCGTCGGTGGCGCCGTGCGACAAGGCCGGCCTGCCGGTCGGGCCCGGTCTTATCTACCGCGACAATCGAGCCGCCGCCGAAGCCGCAACTATCCGCGACGAGATCGGCCTCGAGGTGTTGCATCAACGCACCGGACACCCTTCAGAGGCGTTTCACGTAGGACCAAAGGTGCTGTGGTTGAGGCGGCACGAACCTGACGTGTTCGCGTCGACGAGAGTGATGCTGCAGCCCCGCGACATCGTCCTTCGAAGGATCGGCGGGCGGATCGCAACCGACGAGAGCCACGCCAACGCAACACTGTTCTTCGACCTGAGAGCGCGCCGGTGGGCTGCCGACCTCTTCGCCGCCTTCGACCTGGACTCGGCACTGTTCCCGGAAGCGTTGGCTTCGTGGGAGGTCGCGGCTGAGCTTCCCGCTGACGTCGCCTCCGAAGCCGGCTTGCGGGAGGGCATCCCGATAGTGATCGGCGCGGGTGACAGCCAGTGTGTGGCATTCGGAGCCGGGGTTGTCGATCCCGGTCCGATCAGTGAGATGGCGGGGTCTTCATCTTGTCTCAATTCCGCCGTCTTGGAGCCCGCGGAGGACGTGCGGATCACGCACTACAACCACGTTGTGCCTCACCGATACACGACCGAGCTGGGCCTCAATGCAACCGGAGCATCTATCGATTGGGCGGTGGACCGTTTGGGCTATTCGGGATATTCCGAATTCAGCCACGACGTCGAGACGTACCGAGCTGAGGTGATCGGAAGGAACCACGCGGATCCACTGGCCGTCGCCCCCCTCTATCTCCCCTACTTGGCCGACGGCGAACGCGACGATCCCACGGCCCAAGCAGCGCTCGTAGGGCTCTCCGCGCGACATTCGCGCGCCGCCGTCGCATACTCGATCGCGGAAGGGGTCGCCCTGGGCGTAAGCGAGCGCGTTCGGACTCTGGAGCGAGCGGGATCGCCGGTCGAGGAGCTGCGCGTCGCCGGCGGTGGAGCACAACTGGATGTCCTGGGGCGCATCAAAGCCGATGCCCTCCGCTGCCCGGTGCTCCATCTCGATGCGGACACTGCTGCGGTAGGAACCGCGTTGCTCGCAGGAGCTGCTGCCGGCGTCGAGCACGAGGCGCAGGCCGCGATCGCGGGCATCGTGTCTCGGGCATCTCGCTTCGAGCCCGACGAACGTGGAGCGGAAGTCTTGCGGGTGCGCGCCGAACGGTTCAACGAGCTGACGTCCACACCTGCGCTGCATCTGGAGCTCAGGTGACGGCCCCGGTCCGCTATAGCCTCGGGATCAACACTTCATTCGCAGTCAAGCGCTGGCCCGAGCCACAACAGTGGGGCGAACTGATACAGGATCTGGGCGTCGACGTGGTCCAGCACACGCTCGACCTGGTCGATCTGGACGGTCCTTTGGATTACATCGCATCACAGGCTGAGGCGGTGCGCGACGTGTGCGAGATGCGTGGCTTGCTGCTGCATTCCACCTTCACCGGTCTGGCGGCCTACTCGTCCAACCTTCTCCTTCACCCCGACGCAAGATCGCGAGCGAGAGCCGAGGATTGGTACCAGCGCGCTATCGACTTCACGTCACGAGCCGGAGCGGAAGTGACTGGTGGCCACATAGGCGCATTTAGCGTTTCCGATTGGCGGCAAGGAGAACGGAAGTCGTCGTTGCAGCACGACTTGAGCGCGGCCTTGACCCGCCTCACAAGATACGCGCGCACTCGCGGACTTTCCTGCCTGCTTGTCGAGAACATGGCTGCGGCGCGCGAACCGTCCACGATGGACTGGATGAGAGAGCTGATGAGGGACGGCGATGAGGACCACGTGCCGGTGGCGCTCTGCCTCGACGTGGGTCATCAATGTGTCGTGGGAACCGAGGGAGCCGAACGCGATCCTTATGCTTGGCTCCAAGATCTTGGCTCGGATTCCCCCGTCGTACACCTGCAACAAACGGATGAAGGCGCCGATCACCACTGGCCGTTCACTGCCGAAACCAACGCCAATGGCCGTATCCGCGCGGATGAGGTCATCGCTGCTCTGGACCACTCGGGAGCCACCGAGGTCGCACTCATCCTCGAGGTGGTCCCTCCCTTCGAAAAGGACGACGACCTGGTCATCGCGGAGATCGCGGCTTCGGTCCACCATTGGAGGGACGCGCTCGACCAGCACGTGTGAGATTGGAGACCCGGAGCCTCGCTCTTCTCAGCGACCCTTCAGGTAGGCCGCGGGAGAGTGGTGCATCGCTCGGCGTGAGCCTCGGCGGTTGCCAGGGCGCGCGTGGCAAGCCTCTCTCCTGGGATGTGAAACCGTGGTGTCATGAGGATCTTGGTGATCGATGATGAAAAGAACCTTGCCCTCGCCTTGAAGCGCGGTCTGCAGGCAGAGGGCGCTTCGGTCGACATCGCCTTGACCGGGACGGACGGGCTCTGGATGGCCCGGGAGAACCCCTACGACGCGCTCATAGTCGACATCATGCTTCCAGGCGTCAACGGATTCGAGATCTGTAACCGGCTCCGACAGGAAGGAAACTGGACACCGATCCTGATGCTTACGGCAAAGGACGGAGAACTAGATGAAGCTGAAGCCCTCGACGCGGGTGCCGATGATTATCTGACCAAGCCATTCTCTTTTGTCGTGCTTCAGGCGCGGCTGCGGGCCCTGCTTCGTCGCGGCACTAGAGAGAGGCCCGCAGTGCTAGCTGTGGGAGACCTCACCGTGGATCCGGCGGCACACCGGTGTCATCGAGGCACCAGCGAGATCGATCTGACGCCGCGAGAGTTCTCGATCCTCGAGTACCTAATGAGGCACTCCGACGAGGTCGTCTCCAAACGTGATGTTTTGGAACACGTGTGGGACTACGACTTCGAGGGCGACTCGAACATAGTGGAGGTCTACATTCGGTACCTACGCAACAAGATCGATCGCCCCTTTGGGCGCCATGCGATCGAAACGGTTCGAGGATCCGGTTATCGGGTGGCAGCCGATGGCTAACGCCCGGCGGCTGCGTGTGCTTCTGAGCAGCGTAAGGGTCCGAACGACTTTGACAGCAGCCCTTGTCGTGGCCTGCATCTTGGCGATCGGCGGCTTTGCCTTCGTGGCCCTGTTGGAGTCATCGCTCATAGGCAGCGTTCAGGATGTTGCGCAACAACGGGCTGCGACGATAGCCAGTCAGTTGGCGCGAAAGCCCGATCCCATCCAGTTCACGCAGGCGGGCACCGAAGAACTGTTCGTTCAGATCGTCGACGTTAGGCACGGGCGGGTCTTGGCGAGCTCGGACCCTCATCTAACCAAACCGGTCCGCTCGCTTCCCCACGGGGAAGCTCTCACCATCAACCATGTCCCGATCGGGGATGGAACGCACTCATTCAGAACTGTGGACAGAGTCGTGCACACACCGAGAGGGATCCTGCGTGTGACGGTGGGTGGGTCACTCGAACATGTCTTCGAGAGCACGAGAACCGTGACCCGCATGCTCTCCTACGGCATCCCTGGACTCCTGGTGCTGGTTGTGCTGACAACCTGGTGGTTCATGGGACGCGCACTGCGCCCCGTGGAATCGATCCGCCGGGAGGTGGCTGACATCTCGGCACGCGATCTGAACCGTCGCGTTCAGGTCCCTGATTCGGGCGACGAGATCGCTCGGCTGGCACAGACGATGAACGCCATGTTGGGTCGCCTGGCCGAATCAGCGCAGCGACAACGACGCTTCATCTCCGATGCATCTCACGAACTGCGAAGCCCAGTCGCCAGCCTTCGGGCGGTAGCCGAGGTAGCCGATGAATACCCGAGCAGCACGACGCTGCAAGAATTCGCCACCACGGTGCTGTCTGAGGAAAGGCGTCTGGAAGCTCTCGTCGACGATCTCCTAGTTCTTGCTCGAGCCGATGAGAACAGCCTGGTCCACCAGCGTGGGCCGGTAGATCTTGACGACCTGGTGCTTGCTGAGGCTTCTCGCCTTCGAGCCGCCTCGACGTTGCGCATAGACACGTCAAAAGTCTCCGCCGCCCGGGTACAAGGCGACGCCGGCTCCCTTCGGCGGGCCATCCGCAACGTGGCCGACAATGCCATGCGTCACGCCTCCAACATGGTTGGCTTGGAGGTGTCCTCAAACGGCAACACCGCGACGGTCGCCGTGGTGGACGACGGTGCAGGGATCGCTGAAGCAGACCGTGGACGGATATTCGAACGGTTCATCCGCCTGGAGGCCCCTCGAGACAGAGACTCGGGGGGTAATGGTCTGGGCCTGTCGATAGTCACCGAGATAATCAATGCGCACGAGGGGACGGTCACCGTGAGTGACGCTCCGGAGACGGGCGCACGCTTCGAGTTGAGCTTGCCGGCGATCCAAGCAGACGGTCACCATGGTGGCGAAACCGCTGATCAGACCGTCGTCTGATGGAGACAAAGGGGGGTTGTGACCATGGCGTCGAAGGCCTCGTATAGAGAGCAGCTAAAGAAGGACCTGGATGGCGTGATCGGATCACTCGATCTTCATCCTGTGGAGAAACATTTCCTTCGCTTGCGGTGGCTCGACCAAGTCATCTGGATGGAACGAGCGGCGGATGCCGCCCGCAATCGCTACTACTCCCTTCGGCTGACGACTATCGTCGGCGGCGTGATAGTGCCCGCCCTCATCGGGCTCGATCTCAAGGGACACGCCGCCATCACTGTCTCCTGGATAACGATCGGACTCAGCCTCATCGTCGCTCTCAGTGCTGCTGTGGAGGAGTTCTTTCATTACGGCGAGCGCTGGCGCCATTACCGGCGGACTGTGGAGCTGCTCAAGGAAGAGGGGTGGCAGTTCTTTCAGTCCAGCGGGCCGTATCGGCCCTACCACAAGGACTACGAGAGGTCTTACGCTGCGTTCGCCGAACGTGTGGAGAGCCTCCTGAAAGCAGACGTCAACGCCTACATCAAGCAGGTAGTGCAGGACAAGCCAGACACGGAGCCCGCTGCCACGACAGCAAATTGAGCAACGCCACCATCTTCATAAGCTACCGGCGCGAAGACACTTCAGGCCACGCCGGTCGGCTGTTCGATCGTCTCGCGGCCCATTTCGGCGCCGAGCGGATCTTTATGGACATCGACACGATCAAGCCCGGTGTGGACTTCGTCACGGTCATCGATCACGCGGTTGCTTCCTGTTCAGTGCTTCTTGCACTCATAGGCCACCAGTGGCTGACGGTCAGTGACCGGTCCGGAAAGAGGCGCTTGGACGACCCCCACGACTTCAATCGGCTCGAGATCGAATCTGGGCTCAAGCGAGCCACCACTGTCATCCCGGTCCTGGTTCAAGAAACCGCTATGCCCCGACCCGACGAGCTTCCTTCGAGCATGGCGGAACTTGCCCGCAGAAATGCCATCGAGTTGAGCGACGCTCGCTGGGACTATGACGTCCAGCGATTGATCACCACCATCGAAGAGATCGTCGGAAAACCTCCCGCTGCGCCAGAGCCCGGTCGTCGGAGATTGCTCGGATGGGTCCTGGCCGGCGCGGTGGTTGTGGCCACAGCCGTCACCGCAGCGCTTCTCTTGATCGGCCGCTCGCCGGCCTGTGGAGGTTCAGCTGCTTCGATCGCAACCTCCGACATCGCCTTTCTGAGCAGTCGAGACAACAACGTCGAGATCTATGGGATGAGCGCCAATGGTGCCCGTTTCGCCCGCTTCACCGATGACAGCGTCAACGAATTGCGCCCGGACTGGTCTCCGAACGGGCGCCAGCTCGTATTTGGCATCGAGAACGCAGCTGGTGGTGGAAACCACACCATCTGCATAAGGAACGCGGATGGAAGCGGGAGCAGGATATTGGAGGGTGTGGGTGCGAACGCCGAAGCTCCGGACTGGTCCCCAGACGGAAGCAAGATTGCCTTCGCCTCAGGGTCGGGCACACACACCAACATCTTCGTCATACCTGCAGACGGAAACGGCGGCCCGGCGAACCTCACTGGAAACGCCAATCACAACATGTCGCCTGATTGGTCGCCCCACGGGGACAAGATCGCTTTCTCCAGCAATCCCAGCGGGCCTTTTCATATCTTTGTGATGGACGCCCGGGGACATCAGGTGTCCTCGCTCACGACCGGTCCAGGTTCCGATCGTGCACCTGCATGGTCCTCAAAGGGGAACAAGATCGCCTTCGTTCGCAAGACCCCCGGAGAGTCGCGCATCTTCGTTATGAACGCGGATGGCGCAAACGTCCATCCCTTGACCCGGGGAAAAGTCACGGACAGTGGTCCAAGCTGGGGACCCCATGACAACACGATCATCTTCGCGCGCAACGATGGGGGAACGGAGGTCATTTACACGTTGGATCCGCGTACCGCTCATCCCCAGGTGCGGGCGTTGAAACCCGGCCCGGGGCCGAACTTCGATCCAGCATGGCGCCCCTAGCAGCTTTCCTAACCGAGGTGTAGCTTGCCCTTCTTGCAAGAAGGATTGCAGTAGGAGCGGTCTCATTTGACGGCACGTGTTAGCAGCACTCGATCTGGGTTTTTGGACACGGCTACCGGCAAACGTCGCTCCACGCGCCATGCCGGGAACGGATGATGAACGAGCGTCACTCCAACGGCCCGATAAAGGAGCTTCGCCTCGGGCTCGTCTGCTATGGCGGTGTCTCCCTCGCCATCTACATGCATGGCATCACCAAAGAGATCCACAAGCTCGTCACCGCATCGAACGCCTACGAGTCGAGTGGCGCTGGGAGCGAGGATCCCGTCAATCCCTTCGACGAAGCAACCTCAGAACACGTCTATTGGGAGTTGCTCAAGGCCCAAGAAGCCAAGACCGGGATACGAACGCGCGTAGTTGTTGATGTCATCTCTGGAACATCAGCCGGAGGCATCAACGGTATCTTTCTCGCAAAGGCGCTGGCGCACAATCTATCGCAACAATCATTGCGTGACCTGTGGATGGACAAGGGCGACATCAAGAAGCTGCTTCGAGGTTGGGGGTGGCTGCCGCTGTGGTCAAAGGCCCCATGGTTTGCTGGTTCTGCGATCCTGAAGCGGGGAAACATCGAACCGCCCCTGCGCGGGACCGAGATGTGCACCTGGCTCTTCGGCGCGCTCAAGGATATGGACAACACGACGTCGAAGAACGGTTCCACACTGATCGCCGAAGGAAACTCCCTGGAAC
>JAXDJR010000087.1:0-4080 GCA_034667545.1 Actinomycetota bacterium | reverse complement strand
CGCTTTCGGGGGGAAGCAGCGAGCGATTGCTCGTACGAAGGTTCGCCTACTTCTACATCACTAGCCGCGGGAACGTCAGCGGTAATTACCAGGTTCAGGGGATCTTCATAAGGGCCACCGACAGCGCCGACGTCGGCTTTGGCGGCAGTCCCTGCACACCCTCCTCCGGGATCTGTGTCGTGAAGCTCGTCAACTAGTCGTAATCAAGGGCGGTTGAGGATCAGTCGCTGAAGCGGCGGAACAGCTCGATCTTGTCTATGTGCTTGGCGCGTAGTTTCTCGTCGCTCACGCCGAGTCCCTCCTCGGGAGCCATGACCAGGATGCCCAGCTTGCCGTGGTGCAGATTCTGGTGGACCTGGTAGGTAGCCTCGCCGGCTTCGGACAAGGGAAAAGTCTTGGACAGGATCGGGTGGATCTTTCCGAGATACGCCAGACGGTTCGCCTCCCATGCCTCGCGGTAGTTGGCGAAGTGCGAGCCGATGATGCGCTTGAGGTTCATCCACAGATACCTGTTGTCGTACTCGTGCATGTAACCGGAGGTCGACGCGCAGGTGACGATCACGCCGCCTCTTTTCGCAACAAAGACGCTGGCGCCGAAAGTCTGGCGTCCGGGATGTTCGAAGACGATATCGGGATCCTCGCCGGCGAGAAGACGGACCTTCTTGCCGAACCGGCGCCACTCCTTTGGGTTCTGGTTGTCGCCGTCCCAGAACTCATAGCCCTCCGCCTTGCGATCGATCGCATGCTCGACACCCGCTTGGTTGAGGATCTCGAGCTTCTCGGACGACGAGACGACGCCGACGGGCACTCCGCCTCCGTTGAGCACGTACTGGCACGCGAAGCCGCCGAGGCCCCCGGTGGCGCCCCAGATCAGCACGACGTCACCTTGCTTCATCTGTGCACCATTCGGTGAAACCAGCATCCGGTAGGACGTCGATGAGACCAATCCGAGACACGCGGCTTCTTCCCACGTCATGTGCCGCGGCTTTGGCATCAGCTGGTTCGCCTTCACCATGGTGATCTCCGACATCCCGCCGAAGTTGGACTCGTAGCCCCAGATGCGCTGATTGGGATCGATCATCGAGTCGTCGTGACCTTCGGGCGCTTCCATATCGACGTAGTTGCAGTGCACGGTGACCTCGTCACCCGCCTTCCAGCGCGTGACCCCCGGCCCCACCTTCAGCACCACGCCGGAGGCATCCGACCCGAGGATGTGGTAATCGACATCGTGCCTGGCGCCGAGATCGCTCTCACGTCCAAGCTTCTCGAGGAACGCGAACGTGGATACCGGCTCGAAGATGGCGCTCCAGACCGTGTTGAAGTTGATCGCCGAGGCCATCACGGCTATCAAGCACTCATTCGGGCCGAGCGGCGGGAGGGGAACCTCCTCCACGTGCAGCGACTTCCGGGGGTCCTTCTCGTCAGGGTCCATCCCCTCGAACATCTCCTGCTCGTCCTTGCGGATGAAGGCGGCGGTGACGGACTCGGGCAGGGGGAGAGCGCCGACGTCCTCGCCGGCGGCACCGCCAAGGATGGCCTGTCTGATCGCTTGGATCGAGCCGGGCACACGGTCTCCTTGCTTCCCTCGGACGGAGCGTCAGAGATTACGCTAAGGCCATGACCGAAGGCCTCAACTTCTCCTTTACCGAGGAGCAAGATGCGTTCCGCCAATCGGTGCGTGAGATGGCGCAGGACAAGATCGCTCCCCGAGCTTCCGAGATCGACGAGGTCGACGAGTACCCGTGGGACATCGACGAGATCCTCGTAAAGAACGGCTTCGCGGGCGTCTCTTATCCCGAGGAGTTTGGCGGCTACGGGGGTGGGTCGGTCGAGCTATGCATCCTCACCGAAGAGCTGGCGCGCGTTTCGGCGGGCGTTTCGCTGATCAGCGGCGTCAACAAGCTCGGTGCGATCCCGATCCTTCTGGCGGGCAGTGACGAGCAGAAGAAGCTCGTGTGCTCTGGGATCGCTGCCGGCGAGCACCGGATGTCGTACTGCTTGACGGAGCCCAGCTCGGGATCGGATTCCGCTGCGATGCGCTCGCGGGCGGTGCGGGATGGTGACGAGTGGGTGCTCTCTGGTTCGAAGCGGTTCATCACGGGGGCCGGCGCCAGCGACCTCTACACATATTTCGCAGTCACCGATCCGGAGGGCGAGAAGGGCAAGAACATCACCGCGTTCCTTCTGTCGGGCGATATGGAGGGGTTCTCTCTGGGCCGCAAGGAAGACAAGATGGGCATCCGCGGCTCGCCTACCCGCGAGGTGATCCTGGACGGCGTTCGTGTCGGCGACGACGCAGTCATCGGCGAGGTGGGCGGCGGCTTCCAGCTGGCGATGCGCACGCTCGACTTCTCCCGCCCAACGATCGCCGCACAGGCTTTGGGCATCGCACAGGGCGCGTTCGACTTCGCAGTCGGTTACTGCACCGAGAGAGAGCAGTTTGGTCAGCCCGTCGCCGCGTTCCAAGGGATGCAGTTCATGTTCGCTGACATGGCCATGAAGATCGAGACCGCGCGTCTCATCACTTACCGCGCGGCGACCGCGATCGATGAAGATGATGCAGACGTTTCATACTGGGCCGCCATTGCAAAGTGCTACGCCTCCGACGTCGCCATGAGTGTCACGACGGATTGTGTGCAGGCGCTGGGCGGCTACGGCTATATCCGTGAGTATCCCGTCGAGCGGTTCATGCGCGACGCGAAGATCACCCAGATCTACGAGGGCACCAATCAGATCCAGCGCCTAGTTATCGCCCGCCGCATCTTCGGGCGCCTGTAGAGGACATCCGATGCCCTCACGTTTGGATCTGCCTCCTCTGGATCTGCCTCCGACCCCCGTCAAGGATCGGGGCGGGGATTCGGAGTGGACGCCGTTGACCCGAGCGCGGAACGATATCGATGCGCACCTTCTGGTCGGCCGGCTGCAGGAAGGCGGGGTGGAGACCAGGACTGTGAAGGATCGCCGGGCTCCCGGAGCGTGGATCTATGCAGGGTCCAATCCGTGGGCGCCGGTGACGGTGTTCGTGCGCCGCTTCCAACTGGATGATGCCCGGTTGATCCTCATGGAGATCTCCTTGGACGAGGTCGATAGGTCCGCCACGCGGGCGACCGAAACGTCGCATGGAGGATTCCTCACCAGCTCGCCGGTCTTGTGGTGGGCCACAGCTGTGGTGCTCGGCGTGCTGTTCACCGCGCTCGCCCTCGCCCAGATGGGTTTGCGCTGATGGGGGGATCGAGATGAGCGAGTTCAGAACCGAAAAGGACACCCTCGGCGAGGTTCAAGTCCGGAAGGACGCCCTCTATGGAGCGCAGACGCAGCGGGCACGGGACAACTTCCCCATCTCGGGACTGCCCCCCCAACCCGACTACCTGTGGGGGATGGTCACGGTAAAGAAGGCCGCGGCTTTGGCCAACATGGACACCGGCAGGCTCGACAAGGAGATAGGCGAAGCGATAGTCGCGGCCGCCGACGAGGTTCTGTCGGGGCAGCACAACGACCACTTCGTCGTTGACCCGTGGCAGGCGGGGGCCGGCACCTCGCACAACATGAACGTCAACGAAGTGCTTGCCACCCGCGCCACACAGATCCTGGCTGCCGACGGCAAGCAGCGGAAGGTCCACCCGAACGACGACGTCAACATGGCGCAGTCGTCCAACGACACCAACCCCACGGCGGTCAGACTGGGGGCGCTGCGCGCGACCCCGGCACTGTTGGACGCGCTCGAGGGCCTGACCACGGCGCTGAGGGAAAAGGCCGATGCGTTCGACCGCGTGCTGAAGGTGGCGCGCACCCACATGCAGGATGCGGTCCCGATCCGTCTGGGCCAGGAGTTCTCCGGCTATGCCGCCGCGATCGAGACCGCTGCGGGTCGCATCCATGATGCTGCTGCCACGCTGGGAGAGCTGAACCTGGGGGCAACCGCGGCGGGCACCGGCATCAACGCTCAGCCCGGCTACGTGGACAGCGTGATCCAACACATCAAGAGCATCACGGGGTTCGAGGTCAGGCGCGGTGAGAACTTCTTCCGGCTGACCCAGTCGGGCGCCGACATGGCTCATCTCTCGAGCGCGGTGCGAAACG
>JAXDJR010000086.1:0-3910 GCA_034667545.1 Actinomycetota bacterium | reverse complement strand
AGCAAAGCAGCGCGCGCGTCGTGCGCTGTCTTCCTCACCGCCGGGTCCTCGAGGATGGGCCCGAGATAAGCTGCCAGCTCACCTGCGGTGACGCCATCGCGCCCTACTGGGACGAATGTGCTCTGCCCGTTCCACGAGAAGGCTACCGATCTCGGGATCCCGCGCGCACTCACGGGGACTATGTCGAGCGCGAACGCTTCTGCGCGACGGAGCACCCCGGCAAGCTCTTCCAGGGCGGCGGGAGTCGCCGCGACCTTTACCTCGAGCTCGAACGGATCGCCTTCTCCTTCTGCGATGTCGGGTAGGTCCGACAGCAAGCGTTCGAGCAAGGTGCGGAACTCAAGCGATCCAAATAGCTCCCGGATCTCGTCGAGATCCCAAGGACCCATCTTCAGATCGCCGATCGAGACATCCTCCAAGGGGACTTCGACCAGTGTCGAGAGCTTCTTGTTAACCGCCACCTGGTCCCCATGCTCGGTGAGGTTCTGGGCGAGCTTCGGCGTCTGCTCGGAAGCGTGGGCTACTGCCTCCTCGGCGCTGCCGTACTTCTGGATCAGCTTCGCCGCGGTTTTGGTTCCCACGCCCGGCACGCCGGGGAGGTTGTCGGAAGGGTCGCCTTCCAGCGCCTTCAGGTCGACGTACTTTGCCGGAGGGATCCCGTAGCGCTCTTGAACGGCCTTGGCGTCCATCTCGACGATGTCCGAGATACCCCTGCGGTTGTAGAGGACGTGGATGTTGTTGTTCACCAGCTGAAAGAAATCGCGGTCCCCTGTGACGATGCGGACGTCGACGCCATCCTGCTCGCCACGTTTGGCAAGCGACGAGATGATGTCGTCGGCCTCGTGTCCTTCCATGACAAAGATGGGCATCTTCATCACGCGCAGTACCTCCCTTATCAAGGGCATCTGGGAGGAGAAGTTGTCGGGAGCCGCCGATCGATTGCTCTTGTAGTCGGCGAACTCAGCCACCCTTTGGACCGGCGCACCGAGATCGAAGGACACTGCGATGTGGTCCGGCCGCTCATCCTGCAGCAGTTTGATGAGCATGGCAGTGAACCCATAGACCGCGTTCGTGTGGGTTCCGTCCGAGGTGGCTAGGTCCTCGGGAAGCGCGTAGAACGCCCGGAATGCGAGTGAGTGACCGTCCAGCAACAGAAGCTTGGGTCGTTTCGAACGCTTCGCTGCAGGCATCGGTGGGGGTCACTTTACAATCCAGCGATGGCACCTCCATCTCCCGATCTGCGTGCCCTCAACCCCGCATCGAAGGAGTATCTGGAAGCCGTCTTCGAGTTGGGCGAAGAGGGACAGCGCATCCTTCAGGCGCGCATCGGCGAGCGGTTGGGTCTCACGCCGGCAACCGTGTCCGAGGGCATCAAGCGCCTCGTCAACGAGGGCTTCGTGACCATCGATAGCCGGGATATTGCCCTGACGAAAGACGGCCGTGTGATAGCCGAAGCGCTGGTTCGCCGCCACCGGCTCGCCGAGCGGATGCTCGTCGACATCCTGGGGATCCCCTGGCACCTCTGTCACGAGCAGGCCGAGGATTGGGAGAAAGTGATGACCGTCGAGGTGGAAGAGGCGATCTTGGCGAAGCTCTCGGGCGAGGCAACCTGCCCGCACGGCAACCCCATCCCAGGCGTCACCCAAAAGGTGACTCCGTGGTCCGATCTGAAGCCGGTGGCTGCTATGGAGGAGGGGGACGGGGGTCGTCTCACGAGGCTGCTGGAGGATGTGGAGCTGAACCATGACGTGCTCAGCTATCTCGAAGAGCACAATCTGATGCCAGGCCATGACCTCGAAGTGGTGGACGTGGCCCCCGACGGAACGCGCACGCTGGCCGTCGACGGCGAGCACGTGGCGGTCGGGCGAGACATGGCCGACAACCTCTGGGTGCTACCGGCCTAGCTGGGGCCGGCTAGGTCTCGGGGGGGGGCCGTGCTTGGGCCGTTTGACAATCTCTTAAGGCATCCCTAAGACTGTTTCTTAGGTAACCCTAAGAGGAGGATTCGGTTGGGCAGCGCTTTCCTGATCATGCTGAGAGAGGGTCTGGAAGGTGCCCTGATCGTGGCGATCCTCCTCGCCTACCTCAAGGTCCTCGACCAGCGGCGCAGCTTCGTCGCCGTGTGGTTCGGCACGCTCGCAGGTGTCGGCGTTGCCCTGGTTGCCGGGGCGATCGTCTTCGCAGTGCTGGGGCGTCTGCACGGGCGCGCGGAAGCGATCACCGAGGGCCTGGTCGCGTTTACCGCCGCAGCGGTGTTGACCTGGATGATCGTGTGGATGAGCCGTCAGGCCCGATATCTCAAGGGCGCGCTTCACGCCAAGGTCGATGCTGCCCTCGCGTCGGGCTCCGCCGGCGCGTTGGCCTCGATAGCGTTCGTGGCGATCTCGCGCGAGGGACTGGAGTCCGCGCTGTTCATGCTGGGGACTACGGTCGGGGCCCGTTCCCACGTCCAAGAGTTCATCGGCGGCCTCATCGGAGTGGCTGCGGCTGCGGTCATCGGCTATCTGGTCTATCGCGGAAGCCACTTCATCAACCTGCGCTGGTTCTTCCGCGTTACCGGAGCCTTGATCATCCTGTTCGCCGCGGGGCTGCTGGCAACCGGCATCCAGGAGTTCCAGGAGGGTGGGTTGCTGCCCAGCATGCAGGAACACATCTGGAACGTGACGAACGTCACCCTGCTGAACCCCGATCGCTCGTCCTTCGGAGGTGTGCTTCACGGACTGCTGGGATGGTCTCCCGACCCATCTATCGAGATGGCAGTGATCTATCTCTTGTTCCTCATCCCGATAGGGACGATCTTTCTCCTTCAAACCAGAAAGGTGCCCATCGCTCGCCAGCCCACGAAGGCTGATGCCGCGGCCGCGCCACTAAAGGACCTACCCAACACTCCCTAGGACCTGGGGACCGGCCAGTTTTCGAGCGCGCTCGAACACAGAGTCGAGCATCGCTTGGGTCAGTTTGCCGGTGAAGGTGTTCTGCTGGCTGGGGTGGTAGCAGCCGAGCAGCGTGAGACCGCCGAGAGCGATCTCGGCGTGGTGCCCGAAGCGCGGTCTTGGTTTGGGCACGGTCGCCCGGCGCGCAACTGCGCGCAGGACGCCATCCCACGCGAACGAACCGAGAGCAACGATGACCTTCACTTGCGGCAGAAGATCGATCTCTGACACGAGGTAACCGAGGCAACGATCGCGTTCGTCCACCTTCGGCTTGTTGGCAGGTGGGGCACAACGGACAACTGCTCCTATATAGGCTCCGTTTAGCCGCAGGCCGTCTCCCTTCGCCTTCGAGATCGGCTGGTTGGCGAAGCCGGTTCGGTACAGCGAGCCGAAGAGCCAGTCCCCCGACCGGTCGCCGGTGAACATCCGTCCCGTCCGGTTTCCTCCATGTGCAGCGGGGGCCAGGCCCACGATGAGGACTGCCGCGTCTGGATCGCCGAAGCCCGGCAGGGGACGGCCCCAGTAGGTCTCGCCCGCGTAGCCGGCTCTCTTCTCACGCGCCACGCGCTCGCGCCACTCCACCAAGCGCGGGCAAGCGCGACAAACGACGATCTGTTCGTTCACGGCGGAAAGACCCGCTTCGGATCGGTTCACCCCCGCAGATGGACCGTCGCGGCTAGAGCACGTGCGAGAGGAAGTCGCGGCAACGGTCGTCGCCGGGGTTTTCGAAGATGTCACGCGGCGGCCCGTCTTCGAGGATCGTGCCGTCGTCCATGAATAGCAACCGGGTACCGACCTCCCTGGCGAATCCCATCTCGTGCGTCACGACCACCATCGTCATGCCTTCCTGGGCTAGCTCCTTCATCGTGTCGAGCACCTCTTTGACCAGCTCCGGGTCGAGCGCCGAAGTCACTTCATCGAAGAGCATCAGCTTGGGACGCATCGCTAGAGCGCGGGCGATAGCGACACGCTGCTGC
>JAXDJR010000085.1:0-3267 GCA_034667545.1 Actinomycetota bacterium | reverse complement strand
GTACGGCGATGGGCAGACAGCGGCCGCTTCCAGACGAGACGGACGCAAGGAGGGCACCGCGTGGTTTCCGGCACCGACCTGGCAGCGCTGGCCTCTACCCTCAAGGTTGCTTCCGAGCCGGGCAGCGTGATCACGCAATCGGCACGGAACCACTTCACGGGAATCGTCACTTCTGTAACGCGCGACAAGGTGATGGCCCAGGTCGAGATCCAAGCGGGCCCCCATCGAGTCGTCTCGCTTATCTCGCGCGAGGCCGCGGATGAGTTGGCGCTCGAGCCCGGCACTCTGGTGGCGGCGGTGGTGAAGGCGACGAACGTCACGGTCGAGCTCTTGGCGGACGAATGAAGCTCCGTTCCATCTCAGCGCTGCTGGTCGCTCTTGTGCTGGGCGCGTGCGCATCGTCTTCTCCAACGACTGGTGGCGCATCAACGAAAAAGACCGACGTCACAGTCTTCGCGGCATCATCTCTTACTGAGGCGTTCACGAAGCTGGGATCTCTGTTGGAAAAGCAGAATCCTGGATCGAGCGTCCACTTCAATTTCGCAGCTTCGGACACCCTCGCAACACAGATCACCCAGGGTGGCCCGGCGGATGTGTTCGCGGCCGCAGCTGCAGACCCGATGGCCACGGTCACTGCCGCCTCTCTAGCAGTGGGTCACCCAACGGTGTTTGCAACGAACCGACTTGTCATCATCACGTCTGAGAACGCTGCGGTGCATATAACGGATCCTCATTCTTTGGCGGCACCGGGGGTCAAGCTGGTGCTGGCGGCCCCTGGAGTACCTGCGGGGGACTATGCACGCCAGGTCTTGGACAACGTCGGCATTCGAAAGCAGGCCTCACATAACGTCGTTTCGAACGAGGTCGACGACAAGAGCGTGGTCTCGAAGGTTCTACTTGGAAACGCGGACGCCGGCATCGTGTACGTCACCGATCTGACTCCGGACGTTGCCTCCAAGCTCAAGGTCGTCCGCATCCCGAAGGCTGACAACGTGGTCGCCCGCTACCCCATCGTGGCGCTAAAGGCTGGCTCCGAGCCCTCCGCGGGCCAGCGATTCGTGAACCTCGTGCTATCACCGACAGGTCAGCGGGTCCTCCGTGGCTTCGGGTTCGGGGCTCCGTAAAGCGCGCGGCGAGGGAGCTGCGCCCGCCGTTTTCCTGATTCTCGCCCTGATCGCAGCCACATTCTTCCTGCTGCCCCTTGCCGGTTTGATCGCCCATGCTCCGTGGTCGAACGCCATCAGAGAACTGACGAGCCCAGCGACACTCGATGCGCTGCGGCTGTCACTGGTCGTTTCGTTCTCTTCTCTAGTGCTGTCCTTCGTGTTCGGGCTCCCGCTGGCGTGGCTCCTGTCCCGAAAGCGGTTCCCCGGCCGGCGTCTGCTGCGCGGGCTTGTGTTGGTCCCCATGGTTCTTCCTCCGGTGGTGGGAGGCGTGGGCTTACTCACCGCCTTTGCGCGCTTTGGCCTCTTGGGTGACACGCTCGCGCGCATCGGTATCACGCTGCCGTTCACTCCCGCCGGTGCCGTCATCGCCGCCACCTTCGAGTCGTCGCCGTTTTTGATCGTGGTGCTCGAGGGCGGGTTCTCTTCGGTCGATCAGCGTTTGGAAGGAGCTGCCGCCACCCTTGGAGCAAGCCGGGTGCGCATTTTGAGAACGGTCACGCTTCCTGCGATGTGGCCGGCAGTATCCGCGGGCGCCGCATTGTGCTGGGCGCGAGCGTTGGGTGAGTTCGGCGCCACGATCACCTTCAACGGCAACATCCAGGGCCGCACTCAAACGCTGCCACTGGATGTCTACCAGACGCTTCAGACCAACTTCGATGGCGCCATCACGTTGAGTCTTCTGTTGCTGGCTGTAGCTCTTCTGATCTTGATCTCCTTGCGCGGCAACTTGCGGGTGCGATGAGCTACTTCGAAGCGTCGATAACCGTCCGGAGACCCCGATTTGACGTGGCCATTGACCTGGAAGCAGCCGAAGGAAACATCATCGCCATCATTGGTCCCAACGGAGCCGGGAAGTCGACAGTGGTCGACGCCCTCTGCGGCTTGCTCCCTCTCGACTCCGGGCGGGTCACCGTAGCCGGAGCAGCCTGGGAGGACGTAGGGTCACGCCTCCGGCTGCCCCCTCAACGGCGATCGGTAGGGGTGGCTTTCCAGGCTCTTTCTCTATTTCCTCGAATGACCGCAGTGGAGAACGTGGCCTACGGAATGCGGGCCCTCGGAGCGCGCAAGTCAGGTGCGAACCGCGTGGCCGCCGAGGTACTGGAGCGACTCGGCGCCTCAGAGATCGCCTTTACGGCTGCCGAGCGGCTCTCGGGGGGCCAGGCGCAAAAGGTAGCGCTGGCGCGCGCCCTGGCGGTCGAACCCCATCTGCTTCTCCTCGACGAGCCGACATCCAAGTTAGACGTGATGAGTCAGACTGAGGTACGGCGTTCGTTGTTGCATGCGCTGCGCGAGTTCGCAGGTGTCACACTCTGGATCACGCACCAGCCCCTGGAACCGTTGGCAGTGGCGACCGAAGTTGTGGTTATGGAAAAAGGACGCGTCACCCAACGGGGCATCCCGACTGACCTTCAGTTACGGCCGCGATCTCCCTACGTTGCGGACTTCGCGGGAGTCAACCTTCTCGAAGGACGAAGCACCGGCGATCGTGTTGTTGTCGGAGGTGGGACAGCCGTAACTGTCGCAAACGCTCCACTGGGAGACGTGTTTGTGGTCATCCACCCCAACTCGATAGCACTCCATCGGCAGGTCCCCGAGGGCACGCCGCGCAACGTTTGGCGGCTCAACGTGGCAGACATCGATTACGAAGGAGACCGCGCGCGCGTCCGGTTAACCGGCGAGCTGACCCTCGTGGCAGAGATCACACCTTCTGCGGCAACGCAGTTGGGATTGGCCGATAAAGGCAAGGTATGGGCCGCAGTGAAGGCGACGCAAGTACGTACCTACCCGCGGTAGTCCACAGCCACTCAACTCGGGCGGGACGAGCAGGCACACTCACGCTTCGACAAGGTGGCGCCACAATGCCGGATTGGTGCGAAGGAACGGTTCGAGCGCCTGGGGAGGATGGCCGGCTACTTCGCGCACCGAGTCCGTCACGACATCCAACTCGCCGGCAGCGACCGCTGCATAGGAAGTGATCCACCCCTCGATCTCCCAGTCGGGAGCACCGGTCGGACGACGTGATTCCCATGCCTCCTCGATCGTCTCGGCGTGGTACGCGATCGGCCGGCCCGTGACCTGGGTGAGGATGTCAGCGGTTACA
>JAXDJR010000084.1:0-15102 GCA_034667545.1 Actinomycetota bacterium | reverse complement strand
GCAGCGATCTGCGGGACGGGGCCATCGGTACAAACCTTAGGTCACTGCTCCAGAAAAGCGCCAGCTAAAGATCGTTGTCATAAGCCCGGAAAGTCGCCTGGTCCACGCGCTCCACGCCCTCAAGGAGGCCCTGCTTCCATGGAGCATGGAAAGAAGCTAACCGCTTACCTATTACCCACCGGGCTCGAAGGGGCCCACCTCGATCGTCGAGGGCTGGCCCTGCCCGTTGCTGGGTGGGGGAAATGCCGCGTCGAAGCCGTTGATGTCGACACCCGCCCCGCCCGGAACTCCGATCTGCCACAGGGGGGCTGAGCGACCATCCGGGCACCAGTTCGACCAGCGGATGCGAACCAAAGCGGCCTTACCTGGCGCCAGCGTTACCACAGGCCACCCCGGAGGCGTGGGCGAGGCGTTGACTACCCATCCTGCGGGGGCCGAGCTGTACATGACACCAGATGTGATCGGTTTGAGGTGATGATCCAGCAACGTGATGGTGGGCTGGCCCTGCAAGGTGCAAGTGACGTCTGAAAAGTTGCTGAGGCTGACGGCGCCGTCGCGAGACCCGGCGGCCCCCTCGAACGTTCCCACGGCACGAAGCTGCCCCGACGAACAAGCTGCCGGCGAGGCGGGGGATACGGGAGAGGCACTCGTAGTCGGAGACGGAGCAGAAGTCGGCGTAGTACCTGGGGTCGGGCGCGCGGTTCGCTTTGATGCGGGTGGGACGAGCTTTGGGGAACCCGGCCCGTTCAGGGCGCGTGCCCCGACGAAAGTGCCCGCTCCCAACAGGACGATCATCATCCCCACCGCAAGGCCGTTACGCGCCAGCCGGAACCGGACCCGTCGTGTCAACGATCCCGGAACCGCTCCGTGCCGGGGCACCTCGTCAGCCTTTCTGCGTAGCATCTTGCGGACCTCCTCATCCATTGGGCTCACCGGTCCTCACCATCGATCTCGCTCCTCAACTTCTCGAGTCCTCGCGACACAAGGGACTTGACCGTCCCCGGCGCGCACTGAAGGATGTCCGCGACCTCACCTTCCGGGAGGTCCTCGTAAAATCGCAACACAATGGCCGCGCGCTGGCGCTGCGTCAGCAATCTCAATGCCTGCCACAACTCGTCCTGGTCCTCCACCGACCGCCCGAGGTTTGAGTGCACATCCCGCCCCTCGGTTCCGCGCGCTCGTTCCAGGTACAGACGCTCCACCCGCTTGCGACGGAAGTACGAGCGGCTGAGGTTGACGATCGTGGTTCGCAGATATGCGTCGAAGGCGGCCGGATCCCGAAGGTGGAGCAACCGCCCGCCTGCCTTGACGAAGGCATCCTGGACCAAGTCTTCCGCTGTTTCGCGATCACCCGTCAGCAAGTAAGCGAGTCGCACGGCGGCATCCGCGTGCCGCAGATACAGCTCGCCGATCTTCGACTGGTGCACAGCAGCAAGTCGGTCCACCTTCGCGGTCAGCATCCTTTCATCACATCAACTAAGACGCCTAGCCCTCCCGACAGGTTCCATCTCGTGCGAAGGGCCCCCTGCGCGGCCCGGATCCATCAACGGCAGAAGGGTCGTTGAGAACCGGCGAGGCCGAGAGTTCGTCGCGCCCTGGCGACTTGCTGGTACCCCGGGCAACCGGAGCCGCGAAGATAGCCCCATGCAGGAACGCGCCGAGGTGCTCGAGGAGGATCTCTCAGAGATCGAGGCGGATCTCGTCACGCCTCTAAACGCCTACCTCCAATTGCGGGAGACGGGCCACGCCTTCCTGCTGGAGTCCGTTGAGCAGGGCCGCCTCGGCCGCTTCAGCTTCGTCGGATGCGGAACGCGCATCGTGGGCCTCGAGGAGGCAGAAAGGTTGCACACCTCCGGCGCAGCGGTTGCCGGATATGTCGGCTACGACTACATCGGGAGCCTCGAGCCCGTGTCGATGCCCTTAGACGGACCGAACGTCGATGAAAGTGCATTCATCGTCGCCGAGACCCTCATCCGCTTCGATCATCCTGCGGGACGCGCGCAGGTCCTCTTGGGACATGCGGATTCGATCTCCTCTTCTTACGCTCCTCAGCTAGAGACACACGCGCACCGGCGGATCGGTGATCCTGGGAGCGAGCGAAGCCCCTCGAAGCAACGTTACGTGGAGTTGGTAGTGGAAGCGAAGCGTCACATCTTCGCGGGCGATGCCTTCCAGGTCGTGCTGTCCCAGCGAACACGACGGCCAACGTCCAGTTCCGCCGTCGAGCTCTACCGCAGCCTCCGGAGGGTCAACCCTTCGCCTTACATGTTTCTCCTGGAGCTCGAGGGCCTGGCGTTGATCGGATCTTCTCCGGAGACCTTCGTGAAGAGCGAAGGTTCGCGCGCGACGGTCAATCCCATCGCAGGTACGACGCCGGTGGGAGAGGGAGATACCGAGCGGCTACTCGCGTCCGAGAAAGACCGGGCCGAGCACATGATGCTCGTCGACCTTGCCCGCAACGACCTCTCGCGCGTAAGCGTCCCCGGAACAGTCCAGGTAGAGCGATTGCTCGAGCCCGAGCGCTTCTCCCACGTAGTACATCTTGTCTCGGAGGTAACCGGTCGGCTGGCAGATGGTGTAACCCCGTTCGATCTGTTGCGGGCCTGCTTCCCGGCCGGCACGGTTTCCGGCGCCCCGAAAGTTCGAGCCATGCAACTCATCTCCGAGCTCGAGAGCTACCGCAGGGGGATCTATGGGGGGGCGGTTGGCTACGCGCTTCCGGGAGGCAGCTTCGATACGTGCATCGCGATCAGAACTATCGTCCTGAAGGACGGCATCGCCCATCTGCAAGCGGGGGCCGGGATCGTCGCCGATTCAGATCCGGTATCGGAGCACGATGAGTGTCTCGCGAAGCTCATCGCCCTGGAAACCGCGATCGCGCTTTCGGAGCGACGATGATCCTCCTGATCGATAATTACGACAGCTTTACGTACAACCTTGCTCATCTATTACAGATCCAGGGGGCCACCGCGGTCGAAGTGGTGCGCAATGATGCGATCACCGCAGAGGAAGCTGAAGCCCTCATGCCTACCCATCTCGTTATCTCGCCGGGACCTGGAAAGCCCTCGGAGGCAGGACGGACGATGGAGATCTTCGATCGGCTGTCACCGGGCATCCCCGTGCTCGGCGTTTGTCTCGGGCACCAAGTCGTAGTCGAAGCTCTTGGTGGAGAGGTGGGCCTTAGCAAAGAGGTTGTGCACGGCAAGTCGAGCTCGATCCAGCACGATGGGACCGGCCTCTTTCAAGGCCTCCCTCGCCCCTTGCAGGCCGGCCGCTATCACTCCCTAACCGCCGTGCGAGTGCCCGACGCACTTGAGGTCTGCGCCACAGCCGATGGGGAGGTGATGGCGGTGCGTCACCGCCACCTACCGATCCATGGAGTGCAGTTTCATCCCGAATCGATCCTCACCCGGGATGGAGGACACCTCGTGAAGAACTTCTTGGAGCAGCGCTAGGACGCGCTGGACCCGTCCCCTCCGTCCTCCGCGAGGTCGCTGGCCAACGCGTCCACCGCGATGAGATAGCTCTGCCAGCCGAATCCGGAGACAACCCCCTTGCACGCGCTTGCAACGACAGCTTTGGTACGGAAGTCTTCTCGTGCTGCTGGGTTGGAGATGTGAACCTCCACCGTAGGAAGGCGGACAGCTGCAATCGCGTCTCGGATGGCGACGCTCGTATGTGAGTAGCCGCCCGGGTTGATGACTATGGCATCTGCGGCAGCGGGGGCTCCCTGGATGGCGTCGACGAGCTCACCCTCGATATTCGATTGCAAGCAGATCAACTCGATAGCCAGCTCGCCTGCCCGGCGTTTCAAAGCGGCATCGATCTCTGCAAGCGTGGTTGTCCCGTAAACATCCGGCTCTCGGGTTCCCATCAAGTTCAGATTCGGGCCATGCAGAACCATGATTCGGAGCGGAGGTGGCTTATCGTCTGCCGTCGGCTGGCTTCCTTCGGCACTAGCGGAGGCGAGCGCCTCCAACGCAGCATCCGGCTCGATCCCGCGCGCAATCTCGGCCCCTCCCCTGGCGGGCAGGATGAAAGTCGCCTTGCCCCCGCGCCACTTCTTGTCTTGGGACATGGCTCTCAGAAGGGCGGGACGAGAGGTCCCATGCGACACGCCGGCTGAGAAGCCGAACCGCTTGAGGATCCGCGCCAACCGATCCTCGGAAGCATCGCTGCCGGCAATCTCTGTAGCGAGATGAGCTGCTGCGACGAGGCCGGCCGCTACTGCCTCACCATGAGGGACTCGGTATCCGCTCGCCGCCTCCACCGCATGAGCGAAGGTATGGCCAAGATTGAGACTCTGACGTACGCCATGGTCGCCGGGATCGGCGATCACGTAGGCAGCCTTTATCCGCACCGCCTGCTCGATGTACCACTCCAGATGGACTGGGACCCCGCGATCGTCCAGCGGCGCTTCCTCCAGCAGGTCAAGGAGCAGCGGTGAGGCAAGTAGCGCTGCCTTCACGATCTCGGCCATGCCCCATCGAAGCTCGCGGGTCGGTAAGGAGGACAGCACGACGGGATCGACGATGACTAGCTCTGGATGATGAAGAACGCCGATGTTGTTCTTCACTTCCCCGAAGTCGATCCCAACCTTCCCCCCTAGACCAGCGTCCACCATCGCGAGCAAGGTCGTGGGTATGTTGGCGACGCGCACACCCCGCATGTAAGTGGCTGCAGCGAAGCCCGCCGTGTCCAAGAGCGCGCCGCCCCCGATGGCCACAACCATCCCCCATCGATCCAGGCCCGCAGTCTTGAAATGTCGCCATAGCCGTTGCACCGCGTCTAAAGATTTGAACGATTCCCCGCCGCCCAACGGAATCGTGGCAACGGGAGCTACATCTGACAACGCGCTCAGGCTCGGCGCCAACTGGTCGGCTACCAGCGGATCGACCACCGCCACGATGGCAGAGGGTGCAGCTGTCTTCTCAAGCTCGATCCTCAAGAGATCCAGGGTTCCCCAGCCCACCACGATGCGCGTCTGGTGGGATAGCGCATCCACAGAGAGGTGCACCGGTCCATCCACAGCGGAGTTGTATCTGTCGGCAAGGTGTGCAGCGGTTTCCTCGGCCGACTCCAAACTGGTATCGAGTTGCTCTCCAGCAGCTTCGTATAGAGGCTCTCGTTCTTGCAGCAATGCGGACAGCGGGCCGACGCCTCGGTGGGTGAGCTTGGGCCGCGTCGGGGCGTCTCTCAGCCTTTGCTCGAGACAGGAAGGAGGGGCAGTCAACACCACGACAACCGCCTCCTGGATCAGGTTCGCGAAGTCGGTGGTATGCAAAACTCCTCCGCCGCCGGTGGCGATTACGCATCCCGAGAGACGCGCCCCTTCCGCTATCGTTTGCGCTTCGAGGGCACGAAAGCCATCCTCCCCCTCGCGCGCGAAGATCTCGGCGATCGAGCTGCCTTGCCGCTTCTCGATGATTCGATCCAGATCAACGAAAGGCACGGAGAGCATGTTGGCGGCGAGCGCGCCCGCAGTGGATTTCCCGGTTCCCATAAACCCGGTCACGATCAGGCGCGAACTCCCCGCCGGTAAGGAGGGCGCGGGCATGAACGTGCGCGTTATCTCCGACGTCAGCAACGGTCTCCTTTGCCCCTCAGAACACATCGTCGGAACAGGCCGGAAGACCGGCACGGTCCAAGGAGGTGCGGGCGACAAGCATCGCCTCGAGCTGGTCACTGCCGAAGCGCTCACAGAGAGCATCAGCGAGCACCCAAGCGATCATGGCCTCGGCGACGACAGCTGCTGCGGGGACCGCGCAGATGTCGGAGCGGACGTAGGGAGGATCGGATGGATGCCCGGTATCGAAATCCACCGATCGCACCGGGCGTCGAACGGAGGACAAAGGCTTCATAGCCGCCCGAACCAAGATCGGTTGACCGTTCGTCACCCCGGCCTCGATGCCCCCGGCATGGTTCGTCGGACGCTCTAGCTTGCCCTCCGCCCAAACGATGTCATCCTGCGCCATCCCCCCGGACATCAACGACGTCTCAAACGCCGGCCCGACCTCAACTCCTTTGACAGCGTGGATCGAACACACTGCTTGCGCAAGGCGTCCGTCCAGCTTGCGGTCCCAATGAACGTACGACCCCAGCCCGGATGGAACGCCGGTGGCGAAGACCAAGAACGTGCCCCCCAAGGTCTCGCCATCACTCGAGGCCCTATCTATCGCATTGCACATGGCGGCCGAGGCCGCACCGTCCGGACACCGCACTTCATCGGTGTCTGCCTGGCGCCCGAGCAGTGCCAGGCCAGCCGCATCCACCTTTCCGCTATGGGGTTTGATGAGATCGGCTTTCACCATCCCGATCTGCGTGACGTAGCTCCCCAGCGCGACGCCGAACGCAGTCAACAATTGCTTTGCGATCCCACCTGCAGCTACTCGTGCCGCGGTTTCTCTGGCACTCGCTCGCTCACGGATGGTGCGGAAGTCGTCCAGTCCGTACTTTGCTCTTCCGGCCAGGTCGGCGTGCCCTGGGCGAGGTGTCGTGAGGGTCTTGGGTGTCGATGGCTGATTCGCGAAGTCACGGTTGATGATCCGCATCGCAATTGGGGCTCCTGTGCTGCGACCCGTATGCACACCGCTAACCAGTTGAGCGGTGTCGCTCTCGATCTTCGTCGAGCGAGCGCCACGTCCGTATCCAGACTGACGCCGTCTGAGATCTCCATCGATGCTGTCGAGGGCGATCGCGACGCCTGCGGGCATCCCTTCAACAACGACCACGAGCTCGGGACCATGTGACTCTCCTGCTGTGAGGAACCGCAGCATCAGATTCCCTCTCTGTGCATGGCCGGGAGACCCCTGCCCGGCTCCGGCCCCCGTTCGTCGAGCGCCTTCAAAGCAGCTGCCCGCATCACTTCTCGGGGTCCTTCCCGGCCGGTCCAGATCTCGAATGACAGTGCCGCCTGCTCAACCAGCAGACGTAGGCCCTCGACGGTCTCGCAGTCTTCATCGCGAGCGCGGCGGAGCAACCTGGTCATCCTGGGCCGATAGACGAGATCGAACACCACTCCTCGTGAAGGAAGTGGCACACCATCAGGAAGTGGAGAATCATCGGCTGCCGCGAGCCCGCCCACAGGTGTCGCATTGACCAGCAGGTCGGCACGTTTCAACGCCGAGCAAGTAGCGGGTGAAGTGACGCCGCCGAAAGAAACGCTCAGATCCGAGGCGACCTTTCTTCCCGCCGACCCGTTACGACCGGCAACGTGCACTCGCGCTCCTTCCAATCTGAGAGCAAGCGCGGCAGCCCTGGCCGCTCCCCCGGTGCCGAGGATGACGGCGTGATGGAGCTCTCTCGAAGTGACGGTTCTGATGGCAGGCACGAAGCCGGACACATCGGTGGAGGCTGCGTATGCAAGACCATCCTAGAAGACAATGGTGTTGACGGACCCCGCCCGGGCGGCCACGGATGAGACTTCATTGCAGAGACTTAGGACCGATTCCTTCAACGGACGCGTGACATTCAGTCCTAGATAGCGTTCGCGCAGTTGCGGAAAGAGGCCGACCAAACGAGCAGCCGGCACACGGACCGCACCGTATTGCAGACCTATACCGAGAGATGAGAACGCAGCATTGTGGATCGCGGGCGACAGACTCCCGTCGACCGGATCTCCGATGATGGCGAGCTTGACCGACGAGTTCATCGGAAGCCTGCCAAGCTGGCCACGAGTCCGGGGAATGAATCATCGACGTAGTCGAGTCCGACAACGCGAACCGTGCCTTCTGCGACGAGCCCTCCCACCGAGAATGCCATCGCCAACCGGTGATCTTCACGGGCATCGCAGACTGCGGAGCCCAGGCGCGTGGGCCCCCGCACAACAAAGCCGTCGGGCAGTTGTTGGACCTCGCCTCCTAGGGCGCAGAGCCCATCCACCAAACCTGCGATGCGATCGCTTTCCTTGGCGCGCAATTCCGCAGCACCGCTGACCTTCGTGGTCCCCTCGGCTTGAGTGGCGAGCACACCGAGAAGAGGCAGCTCATCGATGAGCGAGGGAATCTCTTCCGCGACAACTTCAGTCGCAGTCAGGGGGCCGGGTCGCACGACCAGATCACCCTGCGGCTCAGGTAGTTCGGTCTGCACGTGCAGCTCGAGCTCGGCCCCCATGCGCTGGAGAACGCGCAGGAAACCGCAGCGGGTGGCATTCAGGCCCACATCTTGAATTCTCAGGTCGGTGCCGGTCGCCAGCGCTGCCGCGACGAGGACCGACGCCGACGACAGATCCCCCGGGACCGTGAGGTCCAGCGGGCCAAGGTCCCCCGCGCGCACAGAGGTTTCTATCCCTCCGCTCCCGATCGCGGTGTTGATCGGCGCACCCATAGCGCGCAGGAGTCGTTCAGTGTGGTCGCGTGTTGTGATTCTCTCGATAACCTTTGTGATCCCACCAGCCTGAAGGCCCGCCAGGAGAACGGCGGATTTCACCTGTGCGCTGGCGATGGGAGGCTCGTAACTGATCCCTTTGAGGTCACCTCCTCGAACGGTAAAAGGGGCGGTGTCCTCTGGGGTCAGATGAAGGGCGGCTCCCATCGAACGCAGTGGCTCTGCGACCCGGCGCATCGGTCGCTGCAGCAGTTGAGGATGTCCGGTCAGATGACTCTCAAAAGGGCGACCCGCAAGCAGACCGGCGGCCAACCTCATCGTGGTGCCAGAGCGCGAGCAGTCGAGAATCGTCCCAGGCGCTGCGAGCGCTTCCATCCCCTCGCCCTTGATCCTCAACACATCACCCTCGACCGAGAAAGAAACGCCCAAGATCGTCAGCACCTCCAGAGTTGCACGACAATCGCCGGCGGCTGAGAAGCCTGAGATCCGCGAGAGGCCGTTCGCGACGGCGCCCAGAATTGCCGCGCGATGAGAGATCGACTTGTCGCCGGGGACGCGGATACACAGGGGTGCCCGCGCCGCTCTCGGGATCCGTTGCTTCACACCGCGGCCTCCGTTTCGTATAGCGGGATGTCTCGAACAGCGGATCGTTGCCACGTCGCCAGCAAAGCCGTCAGGTCTTCGGGGGCATCCGAGAGCAGGCGAGAAGCTTCGGCGAGTTTCGAGATGACTTCATCGAGGACGCCCTTCACGTACTGCGCGTTGGCCCCCACAAAGCCTGCGACCATCTCCGCGTCACTATTGGCAAGACGAACTGCTCGCTCGTAACCAGGAGACGACAATCCACGCCACCCAGGCAACGAGACTTGATCGTTGAGTGAGGCCAAAGCAAACGCGGCGATATGGGCGATGTGACTGGTGCGCGCCAAGCATGCGTCGTGAGTCTCGGCGTCGACTTCGTACATCCTTGCTCCCACCAGAGTTGCCAAGGAACAGGCTCTGTCAAAAGCCGTTTGATCTTCTCTAACTTCGGTAAATACGAAGGACGCGCCCTTCATGAGCTGCGGGCGTGCTCCTTGAGGCCCGGGCCGCTCCGTTCCAACGAGGGGATGGCCCCCGATCGCGTGCACACCGGGTGGAATGTGAGACCGCATGCTCTCGATGATCGCTACCTTTGCGCTGCCTGTATCGACGACAAACGAGCCGCGTCTCATATGGGGGCCGAGCTCTTTTATCGTCTTTACGATCTGTGGCACAGGCATGGCGAGGATCATCGTGTCGCAGTCGAGAGCCTCTCTAGTGCTCGACATCAAACCGCTCGCCGCTCCCAGATCCAGGCTCATCTCGGCGACCTCGGGTTGTTTGTCCAGCATCCACACATCGGCGCAACCTCCGTCACGTAAAGCAAGTCCGAGCATGGTTCCGATCTGCCCGGCGCCTAGGATGGCGATCCGGCCAAGGTCGCTACCTGCTCGGGAAAGGTGGTCTGCAGTCATGCCGCGACTCGGCCCACAGCTTCTGCTACGCGATTGACGCTCGTCATCAAGCGCGCGAAAGCATCCAAGTCCAGCGATTGCGCAGCATCAGAGAGTGCTCGAGGTGGATCGGGGTGCACTTCGATAAGCAGGCCGTCCGCGCCGGCAGCGATACCCGCCAGGGCAGCAGGAGCAACCAGTTCCGCCCTCCCTGTTGCATGGCTTGGGTCCACGACCACCGGGAGAGAGCTCAGCTGCTTGAGCACAGGAACGGCATTGACGTCCAGAGTGAACCGGGTTGCGGTTTCGAAGGTGCGGATCCCCCGCTCGCACAGCGCCACTTGTCTGTTGCCTTGGACAAGGATGTACTCAGCCGCCTGCAGGAGCTCCTCGATAGTCGAGCCGGGCCCTCGTTTCAGAAGCACCGGGCAAGGCGAATCGCCTACCGCTCGAAGGAGCGAATAGTTCGCCATGTTCCGCGCGCCTATCTGAAGCATGTCGGCGTGTTCCCCAACCACTGGAACGTCGTCCGGCGTGACAACCTCCGTGACCGTAGCGAGGCCAAACTCCTTCGCAACCTCAGCGAGGATCAGCAAACCCTTCTCACCCAGGCCCTGAAAGCTGTAAGGAGAGGTTCTAGGCTTAAAGGCTCCTGCACGGAGAATCTTGACGCCCGCAGACGCAATACCCTCCGCCGCCCGCTGCAACTGGTCCCTGCTTTCGACTGCGCACGGCCCCGCCATGACCAGAACACTGGGGCCGCCCAGACATGCACCGTTTGCAAACTTGATCACACGATCGGCAGGGTGGAAGTCACGCGTGGCCAGCTTGAAAGGATGAAGGATCCGAACCACTCTCTCAACGCCAGGCAGGACCTCAAACACTTGAGGATCGATCGGCGTCTCCCCGCCGATCACTCCGATGATCGTTCTTTCCACTCCCAGAGATAGATGCGCGTTGCGTCCACTCCCTTCGATGGCCTCCACAACGGAGTGGATCTGATCCTGCGTGGCATGCGATTGCATGATCACGATCATGGTCTTGTTCCCGGCAAAGAGTCGGCGGAGAGATCGGGGCGCAAGGCGGAAGCACCGCGGAGATAGACATGGCGAATCCCGTCCTGAGGTGTCGAGGTATTCCATAACAACAGCACTCGCAGACAGTTATCGATGAGTCCACCGGATGCTTGCTCGCGCACGGCGAGGAGAGGAACAGCGGACCATCCGTGCTTGCGCGCGGCCGCTGAGGGGTTCAATCCGGCGAGCTCGTCGGGGACCGTGAAGATCGCCGCTGCGATGTCCTCCAGCCTGCAATCGTTAGCCTCGATCAGACTATCGAGCAGCACCTTCGTCGCCTCCTCGACTGCGACGGCATCGTTCGCTCCTGTGGTGATCGCGCCACGAACACCTCTGCACCCCCATTGCTGTTGACCCATCGCTCCGCTCCCCTGAAATAAAAAAAGCGTGGAGAAAACTCTCCACGCTTTTGTCCGTTAGGTCGATCCTCTTAGCCTGAGGTCCCTCCCGAAGAGCGCGCAGAGCCAACGCACCAATAACTGCGGTAATACTCCACGCCGACTTGTGAGGGTCTCATTGCGCTCATCCTAGAGAAGCTGGCGGATACGTCAAATCGTGGCTCGTCAAACAGCTACGTGACCTCGTCCAGTCCCCCGGTTGAAACGTCATAGATGAAGCCGCGTATGTGGTCCTTGTTCGGTACGAATGGACTCAGCCTGAGACGAGCAATGGACTCCCGGACGTCTTCTTCCAAATTGGTAAATGCCTCAAGCGCAAAGTGTGGCCTCACCCCTACTTCCGCCTGGATCTGGCGCTTCACCTCGTCATCGCTAAAGGTCAGCATGCCGCAGTCGGTGTGGTGAATCAGGATGACCTCTGTGGTTCCCAGTAACCGCTGAGAGATGGCCAGAGAGCGAATCGCGTCATCAGTTGCCACGCCCCCCGCATTGCGGATCACGTGCGCATCTCCTTCATCGAGGCCCAGGATTTTGTGCACGTCCAACCTGGCATCCATGCAGGCCAAGACGGCAAGCCCCCGGGCCGGGGGCAGCGGTAGGTCTCCTTTGGAGAACGTTTCCGAGTAGCTCCGGTTGTTTTGGAGCAGCTCATCCGTAACCATGCTGAGCTCCTTTTCCCCTATTAACACTGGACTATAAGTATGAATGCTAGCAGAGGGGCCTAGGACCCTAGCCAGGGGGATGCGGCCAGATCTTCCTGGGATGAGGCACTGCGACCCCAGCGCAGCGGCTGGACGGGCTTCGGGAACGGCAGGGTTTGGACAGACGACTTAACGGAAGCTGCTGCCCCCGGTATCTACCGGGGGCAGCAGCCCATAATCCATTCTCCGGGTTCAACCGGACGAGTGTCTAGCGCGGGGTAAGGGCAGCCGTGAAGACCTCTTCCTTGAGATGCAGGCGACGGACGCTTGCGCGCCGATCGGTCCACACGGGATGGATGTGGCCATCGATGGCGTCGATGCCTTCGTAATCGCCGTACTGGTTCCCGGCGTCGGCTCCGCAGCAAGTCTCGTTGGTGGAAGCTGTCGACACGCGCACATTGGGCGCGAACGAGTTAGCGCCGTCCGTTGAGCGTGCAAAGAAGACGTTGGTCGAGAGATCCCTCGGGTCAAGTCGGCTGTCGTTCCAGCTGATATTGACCGATCCATCGGACGGATCGACCGCGAGCCACTGGTTGAACTGGTAATTCACAGCACCGGCGGGATCATCATTGACTCGCTGAGCTGAGCTCCATGAAACCGCGTGATCCGAGGAATGCGACTCGTAAATATCAGTACCGCCGCTCGCGTCCGCGTCCATCCACGAGCAGTAAAGGGTGCCTCTACCCGCGCTAGTGCCCGTGTCGGCTTCGCAGGCCGGGTAAACGAGGACCCCTCTGCTGTCCTGCGGTGGAATAGTTGTCGCGAAAGGAATGACGGTAGGGGCGACGGTGTGGGTGGGTCCGAAGCTGCGGCCCCCGTCGGTGGAGCTGCTAACAGCGATCCTGTTACCAACGAAATCGTGCCACGCCACGTAGAGCGTCCCGTCCGGGCCGACAAAGGGATCGGCACCGATGCCGAAGCGGGGACCACTCAGTGTCTCGCTCGCAAAGACAGGCCGGGAGAACGTCCGGCCATGATCCGTCGACCGGCTGACTTTGATCCCGGTCGTGCTCGGAACACCGTTGGTTCCGTTGGTGGTGTCCCACGCTACGTAGACATTGTTGTAGTGGGGGCTATTGGGATTGGTATCGACCGTAATCATTGGCTTATCGTTGAACTTGGCTCCCCCTTGATGCATAGAGAAATATGTAGCCTTCCAAGTGTGTCCACCGTTCGAGGAACGCGCCACTGCCATCTCACTGCCATTGACCGCCCCCCCTGCGCTGAAGAAGACGACTATGTAGGAGTAATAGACGTTACCAAGTGTGTCCCAGGCAACGCCCGGGTCAGACCCGAAGTCGAAGCCATTGCGGGTAAGAGGAGGAGGCAGTGGCAGATCTACGCCGCCCCACGTGGTTCCTCCGTCACTTGAGAAGTAACCGCGCATCGGCAATCTTGCTATCTCATTGGAACCAGCCACGAGCCGCGATGTGTCGCGAGGGTCGATCGCGATGAAAGTCTCGCTCTGCGGACCCTTCTCCTTACTAACGTCGACATTCGCACCAACAGTGACGCTTGCGCCGGAAGTCACCGCTCGACGATGACGTCCCATCTTGAAGCTGGGGCTCGAAACTTTCTGGAGCTTCGACCACCACGTCGGTCGGTTGTGACGCAGTCTGGTGGCGTCGGTGTTGGCACTCACCGGAGCCACGCCGGCAATCATGGCGAGAACCCCAATCACTGCCACCATCGAAAGAGCGCGCTTCGTATTCCGCATCCCGAACAATTGATAACCCCCTAGAGTGGGCGAAAGATCCAAGAGCAAAGCTAGCAGCGAAAAGGGAATGCTCTGACCACCGAGTGCGATAGTGGATCTGTTGTTGTGCGATATCTCAGGACAGAATGGGACGAACCGTTCTTTCGTCGTCGGGAAGTTGTCATGTCAAATGTGAACAGCTTCGTATGCATCGCACACAGGACAAGTGCCGGCAGTACCGGGCAACGTTCGTCACCTCGAACCCGGGTTGACGCGCGTGCTTAGTTGCTCGGAGTTAGATCACCCGGCCGGCCGACCGCGGCTTTGCGCGTACCAGACGTTTCCCGGTCCTGCGTAGCTAAATCCTTCCCCCCAAATCGCGTGTGTGCGGCCGGCGCCGTCGATATCGATCTCGAAGTAATCCCCGTAAGGTTGCAGGAAGCCTTCCCGGGGCGGGGGGAACTGGTAGTCGTATCCCTTTACGAAATGCGAGAGCTGGGTTTCGGGTGACCAAGTTCGCCCTCCGCTTGTGGATTCCCGATAGTAGGTATTCCAGCGGGCACCCTGGTCACCGCCGCCCCCGTCGAACCCGTTGCGGTCATCCATCCAAGCGATCCTGACATCGCCATCTCCCCGAGCCGCGATCGCGGGAAACAGATTGTTAGCACCGGCGGGAGCCGGAGACGGTTCGCTGCGACCAATCCAAGTCCTGGCTCGGTTCGTTGAGCGGGCAAAGTGCAACTGACTCACCCCGAATGGAACGTCGTTTGCGTTGTAAAGAACGTAAAGAGCGTCGCGATGATCGATCGCCAAAGCCATCTGCGGTCCCCAGTAGGCCCAGCCTGCGCAGCCGCAGGGCGGAGGAGCTTCCGAAACATCCACAAGAGAGGTAGACCATGAGCGTCCCCCGTTCGTGGTCCTGGATACGAAGAGATTGACCTCACCGGAGGGTTTGCCACTCTGCTCGTAGCCTCCCCATGCAAAGTAAGCATTCCCCTTTGAATCTATAGCCCCGCCGCTCGGCAATGCCCAACCTAGCTTTGAGTTTGTCGTGGGAGCCGAGATCCGATAGGTCTTCCAGGTTCGGCCCGCATCGTGAGAGACCGATGCATAGATCTTCATCACGGCGTTGTAGACGAGATAAACATCGCTCCCGTGGACCGCAAGAATGTCTTTGTCGGTCCCGCGCTGAAGAGTCTCGACCAGTACCTTCTTCCACGTCTTCCCGAAGTCAGTTGACTTGGCGACGTACTGACTCGATTTCTTTCCCTGCATGAAAGATGCGTACACAGTTCTGCCATCAACTGGATCGACGACTATCTGGGGGTCGTCCTGGCGTTCGGCGGAAGGAGCCAAAGGCCGGGGCCTGGACCAGGTGGCACCTGAGTCGCTGGAGATTTGTAGCTCGCTATGGGGGCTAGCACACTGAGG
>JAXDJR010000083.1:0-3778 GCA_034667545.1 Actinomycetota bacterium | reverse complement strand
AGGCGCAGCCGGTACCCCCACCGCAGGGCCGGCGGACTCGGCTTCGTTCGTTCTGTATACGGGACGGATGATCTATGACGAGGGCGCGATGGTGTCTCGGACTGCGTCGCTGCGCGGGATCCAGCGCAAGCCTTTCGTCGAGATGTGCGATGTCGACGTCAAGCGGCTCGGCATCGTCGATGGTGACGAAGTCATGTTGTCGGGGAACGGTTTCGAGGTGCGGCTCCCGGTCGTCGTTGGCGACATCACTGAGGGCGCGGTGTTCGTTCCCTACGATCAAGAGGGCCTGCGCGCCAACCGGTGGATGAAGGGGCCGGATCCTGTCGTTGAGGTGAGGGGCATATGAGCTCGATCGTCTCGGCTCTGGTCGTTATCTCTTTGATCAAAGTCGTGGTCGTGTTCTTTGCGCTGCTCGTAGTCACGCTGATCGTTATCTGGGCCGAGCGCAAGGTCCTTGCCGATATGCAGTCTCGGGTCGGGCCGGACCGATGGGGGCCGTGGGGACTGGCCCAGACCCTCGCAGACGGCATCAAGCTGTTCTTCAAGGAGGCCTTTAGGCCGATCACGGCAGACAAATGGGCGTACGCCATTGCTCCACTCATGACGATGGTGCCAGCCTTCCTTGCGTTTGCGGTCGTTCCGGTCGGTGCCCCCGTCACCGTCGCGCACCACCATGTCGGTCTCATCGTGAGCGACTTGAACATCGGAATCCTGTACTTCCTCGCGATGGGGTCGCTCGGTGTCTACGGGATAGTTCTCGCGGGATGGGCCTCGGGATCGAAGTACCCGTTGCTCGGCGGCATCCGGTCCACCGCCCAACTGATCAGCTACGAGATCGCGCTGGGCCTGTCCTTGGTGCCGATCGCTCTCGTCTCCGGCAGCCTTTCGACTGTGCATATCGTTGCCGCACAAGCCGGGACCATCCACCATGTGACTTTCTTCGACGGGATCCCCGTGCTCGAGCAGATCTCACACATCTTTGAGTACGTGCCCAAGTGGTACATCTGGTCGCAATGGCCCGCCTTCCTGATTTTCTTGATTGCGGGGATCGCAGAGACCAACCGTGCGCCGTTCGACTTACCCGAGGCCGAGAGCGAACTGGTTGCCGGTTACCACACGGAGTATTCCGGCATCCGCTTCGCCATGTTCTTCCTCGGTGAGTACATACATATGGTGGTCATCGCCGCAATGGCGGTAACGCTGTTTTTCGGTGGGTGGCAAGGACCGATCTTCCACAGCTTCCTTCCGTGGATCTGGCCGCTGTTCTGGTTCCTGCTGAAGACGGCCGTGTTCGTGTACCTATTCATCTGGGTGCGTGCGACCCTGCCGCGACTTCGGTACGACCGCTTGATGTGGCTTGGTTGGAAGCGGCTGATCCCGGCGGCCCTTCTGTGGATCATGGTCACCGCGGTGGTCAACACGGCCGGGGTATCACGGGGGATCCGTCTCGGTGTGTTCGCAGCGCTCTTCCTGTTGGTGCTGGCGTGGGTCGGGCGAGGAGACCCACGGTTAACCCAGGCCATGACGCCGCAAAGGAGGCTTCGTGGCGTTACCTGAGATCTTCAACGGCATGCGGATCGTCTTCAAGAACACCTTCCACAGGAAAGACACCGTCTCCTACCCGGAGGTGCGGCGGCAGCCTTTCCCTCGCTTCAAAGGCCGTCACGTCCTCGATCGCCATCCCGATGGCCTGGAGAAGTGCATCGGGTGCGAGCTCTGTGCAGGTGTCTGTCCGGCTGATGCGATCTACGTGGTGGGGGCTGAGAACAAGCCCGGGGCTCGTTTCTCTCCGGGCGAGCGCTATGCCCAGATCTATCAGATCAACTATTTGCGCTGCATCTTCTGCGGGTTGTGCGTCGAAGCCTGCCCCACCGAGGCACTCCTGATGACAACGGAATACGAGCTCGCAGGAAGCTCGCGGGAAGAGTTGATCTACACCAAGGACCAACTGATCGTCGACGCACCGATCGTTCGCCACTGGACGACGAAGAAAGAGCTTCCTCCGGGCCGCGACCTCGTCTGGGAGCAGACGGGAGAGATCCGATGAACCTGGCGACCCTGATCTTCGCCGTCATGTTCATAGTCGCGTTGGGTGCGTCTCTGGCGATGCTTTTCTCACCCAACGCGGTTCACGTGGCGCTCTTTCTCGTGGTTGCCCAGGTGGCACTTGCGCTAGCGTTTCTATTGCAGGGTGCCTACTTCGTCGCGGCGATGCAGATCATCGTTTATGCCGGTGCGATCATGGTGCTGTTCCTCTTCGTGATCATGCTGTTGGGCGTGGACAAACGTGAGGCACTGATCGAGCCTCTTCGCGGCCAGCGACAAGTGGCCATCGGCCTGGGCCTGCTGCTTGCTGCGGAGATCAGCTACACCGTCCTTCGAGGGATCCATCTTGCGGGGTTCGGAAGCGGCGGCTCCGCGAGGCTCAACGCTATCAACCAGAATCCCGGAAACGTGCTGGCGATCGCTCGTCTGCTCTTTAGCCGGTATTTGCTTCCGTTCGAGGCCACGTCACTGCTACTTGTGGTCGCCATCGTTGGAGTGATGATGCTGGCCCGGCGGATAGACACTGCCGCCAGTATCTTCGAACCTATCGGTGCTCCGACGGGGGCACCGCTCGAGCAGGAGCGAGAAGCGGTATGACCTCTGTAGCCCCCGGCTACTACCTCGTTCTCGCGGGTCTGATGTTCACGATCGGAGTGGTCGGCGTGTTGGTTCGTCGCAATGCCATCGTGATCTTCATGTTTGTCGAGCTGATGCTGAACGCCGTCAACTTGATCTTCGTCACGTTCGCCCGCATGCACGGCAACGTCGACGGACAGATCTTGGTCTTCTTCGTGCTCGTCGTGGCCGCTGCTGAGGTGACCGTAGGCCTTGCCATCATCCTGATGATCGCCCGCCGTCGCAACAGCGCCGACGTAGATGGCGTTCATCTGCTGAAGTGGTAAATCTCATCGCCGCGCAGAACTGCGGAACCCCTTGTCCATCCTTGTTGGGGGGTATGACATTCAGCTGGTTCCTGAACCCTGCGTGGTTGATAGCGTTTCCTCTGTTCGGCGCGCTGGTATTGCTCTTCTTTGGTAAGCGGATCGGAAGTGCTGCGGGGGTCATCGCGTCGGGGTTGCTTGGGCTGTCATTCCTGCTCGGATTGGTTCTGTTCGCCGCTCAGCTCAGTACTTCGGGCGACAGGACCGCATACGTGCACCTCTTCGACTGGATCAAGGTGGGAAGTTTCCGAGTTGGGGCCGACCTGACGCTCGACCAGCTATCGATGGTCATGGTTCTCGTCGTGACCGGCGTCGGCACCTTGATCCATATCTACTCGATCGGATACATGGAGGGAGACCCGCGCTACCCGCGCTTCTTCTGTTACCTGAACCTGTTCGCCGCGTTCATGCTGACCTTGGTGCTGGCCGGAAATCTGCTACTCCTCTATGTGGGTTGGGAAGGCGTAGGTCTGTGCTCGTTCCTGCTTATCGGTTTCTGGTTCGATCGCGCCAAGGCGTCCAACGCCGCCAAGAAGGCGTTCCTGGTCAACCGGGTCGGCGACTTTGCCTTCCTTATCGGCATCTTCGTGCTTGCAAAGGCGGCCTCAACTCTGTCGATCCCGATCATCAACGCAGCCGCAAAGAATGGGAGCTATTTTGGGCATCACGTTCTTTTCGGGCTAGCCGACGGCGTCAAGGTTCCGACCCTCTCCACAGGGATCGCCACGGTTGCCGCACTGCTGCTCTTTGCCGGGGCCACCGGCAAGAGCGCGCAGATTCCGCTCTATGTG
>JAXDJR010000082.1:0-29101 GCA_034667545.1 Actinomycetota bacterium | reverse complement strand
AACACCAAAGGCTCCGGCCGCAACACCAAAGGCTCCGGCCGCAACACCAAAGGCTCCGGCCGCAACACCAAAGGCTCCGGCCGCAACACCAAAGGCTCCGGCCGCAACACCAAAGGCTCCGGCCCCCACCGTGGAACCGGCCGCAGCCGTGGCGCCAGGCACAACGGTCCCCGAGCCCGACATCGAACCTGTTACCGACGCAGCCTCCCCGGTCCGCGTGCACCACGGGGTCACCGTCAAGGACTTCGCCGACAAAGCGGGGCGTCCCGCCGCCGAAGTGGTCAAGGCGCTTCTCGGCCTTGGCGAGATGGTGACGGTCGCCCAATCGATGAGCGATGAGGCACTGCTGCTGGTAGCCGACGAGCTGGGCATCCGGGTGCAGATCGTCGACCCGGGACGCGAGACCGCCGACGAAGAGGCTCAGCTAGCCGAAGAAGAGGACGAGGAGGACTCGGGAGCCCTCGTCGCCAGGGCCCCCGTTGTCACGGTCATGGGTCACGTCGACCACGGCAAGACCGCGATCTTGGACGCGATCCGCAAGACCAACGTGGCAGGTGGTGAGGCGGGTGGCATCACTCAGCACATCGGTGCCTATCAGGTCGACTACGACGGACGCGAGATCACGTTTATCGACACGCCGGGACATGAGGCGTTCACTGCGATGCGTGCCCGCGGCGCCCAGGTGACAGATATCGCGGTGTTGGTGGTGGCCGCCGACGACGGAGTCATGCCGCAGACCATCGAAGCTATCGATCACGCCCGTGCTGCAGATGTCCCGATCGTGGTGGCGGTCAACAAGGTGGACAAGCCAGAAGCAGACCCCGCCCGAGTTCGCCAGCAACTATCCGATCATGGGCTTCTGCCCGAGGAGTGGGGCGGCGACACCGTGTTCGTGGACGTGTCGGCCAAGCAGCGAACGAATCTCGATGGGCTGCTCGAGATGATCGTTCTCACCGCGGATGTGCAGCTCGATCTGCGCGCGAACCCCGAGGCGAGTGCCCGAGGAGTCGTGATCGAGGCCCATCTCGACAAAGGCCGCGGCCCGGTGGCGACCGTTCTGGTAAAGCGCGGAACTCTGCGCCTTGGCGAGATCCTGATCGCCGGGGCGGCATGGACGAAGATCCGGGCGATGCTGGACGAGGACGGCTCTCAGGTCAAAGAGGCCAAGCCGGGAGAGCCGGTGCAAGTACTCGGCTGGCAATCCGTGCCTCAAGCCGGTGACGACTTCCGTGCGGTGACCGACGAGCGCGAGGCCCGCGGCATCACGTCGTTGCGCGAGCACCACAAGCGGGAATCGGAACAGATCACCCAGCCGATGACCATGTCTCTCGAGACTCTCCTCGAAACCACTGCCGAAGGACAGGTCCCCGAGCTGAACCTGCTGCTGAAGGCAGATACCCAAGGTTCGGTCGAGGCCCTCGAAGATCAGCTCGCCAAGCTGGATCAATCTCTGGTCAGGGTCACCGTTTTGCGGCGGGGGGCCGGCGGGATCACAGAGAACGACATCACGCTAGCTCAAGCTTCGAATGCGATCGTTATCGGGTTCAACGTCGTTCCCAACGTGCAAGCCCGTCAGCTCGCCGAAGAGCACGGTGTAGATGTGCGCACCTATCGCGTGATCTATCAGGCGGTCCAGGACATCGAGAAAGCTGCAAGCGGTTTGCTCGGACCCGAGCTTCGCGAGATACCGATCGGCCAGGCAGAGGTGCGGGCCACCTTCCGGGTCCCGAGGCTCGGCGTCGTTGCAGGATGCATGGTCACCGAGGGGGTCATCCGGCGCAACGCCAAGGCCCGCTTGGTGCGTGACGGCACCGTCATCTATGAGAGCAACATCGCTTCCCTCCGCCGCTTCAAGGACGATCAACGAGAAGTAGCCGCCGGCTTCGAATGTGGTATCGGGATCGAGGGTTTTCAGGACGTCAAAGAGGGGGATGTCATAGAGGCCTTCGAGATACAAGAGGTAGCAAGGTAAGCCCTGGCTTCGGAAGGCTATTGGGATGTTCGTCGCCGTAGGACGGTTCGAGTTTTTCATCCCCGCCAGCCGCTCGCTCAAGGACAAGCGCCGGGTCCTTCGGTCGGTCATTCAGGCGACCGCCAACAAGTTCAACGTATCCATCGCCGAGGTCGAATTCCAAGATCTGTGGCAGCGTGCTGCGGTAGGGGTGAGTTGCGTAGCCGAATCGATGGGTCATTGCCAGAAGGTTCTGCAGGAGGTGGAGAAGCTGATGGCGAAGACCGCACTCGACGGCGCCGAGATCGTTGACAGGTCGATCCACATAGTGGCATTGGAAGACCTATGACGCAGCGGACCGAACGGGTCCAGAAGCTGGCCAAGGAAGTGCTGGGTGAAGCCATCCAGAGCCTCAAGGATCCACGCGTCGGGTTCACCACCGTCACTGCCGTCCGCGTGACACGCGACCTGCGGTACGCCCGGGTATTCATAAGCGTGCTGGGGTCCCATGACGAGCAAGATGCAACGATGCAAGGCTTGAAGAGCGCAACGCCGTTCCTGAGAGGGCGGTTGGGGCGCGAGATGCGAGTGCGGTACCTGCCCGAGCTCACTTTCGAGCTCGATCATGGGCCGGAAGAGGCGGAACGGTTAGAACGTTTACTCGCCAGGTTGCACGAACACCAGAGCACCGACGATCAGGACGAGGGAGAGACGTGAGGTACGGGCTTCCGCAATGGGACGAGGCGGTGACTGCGTTGTCTCGGGCAAAGGACATCGCGATCGCGTGTCACGTCAGTCCCGACGGCGACGCCCTGGGGTCACTGCTGGCAGCGTCGCTGGGTCTGAGCAAGCTCGGCAAGAAGACCTATCCGACCTGGGGGACCACACCTGCCCAGGTGCCCGCCTCCTACGCGTTCCTGCCTGGTCTCGACTCGCTTGTGCAACCGGGCGACCTTCCCGAGACGGAGACGTTTCTCGTTCTGGACTGTGGTTCGGCGGATCGCCTCGGCGATGCGGAGGAAACGGCCCTTCGGGCGACGACCATCGTCAACGTGGACCATCACCGGGGAAATGGCGAGTTCGGCACCTTCAACTTGGTGGTGCCCACCGCATCCTCAACTGCGGAGCTGATGACCTCTCTGCTGGCCGATCTGGAAGTGCCTCTCGATCTCGATATAGCTACCTGCCTTTACACCGGCATCGTGACCGATACCGGTCGGTTCCAATACACGAACTCGTCTCCGGAGACGTTGCGGCTGGCAGCGGACCTTCTCGCCTTCGGCGTGCCCGCGGCAAAGATCGCCGGCGAGGTCTTCGACTCATCTCCCTTCGGCTACCTCAAGTTGGTGGGCCGTGTGCTCGACCGAGCGCGCCTGTTGGAGCCGGAAGGGTTCGTCTATTCATGGATCGCGCAGCAGGATCTTCAGGACACCGGGGTGATCATGGAGGAGACCGAGAAGGTCATCGACCTGATCCGTGCAACGCGGGCGGCAGATGTTGCCGGATTGTTCAAGGAGCAGCCACAGGGTGGCTTCCGAGTCAGCTTGCGCTCTAAAGGCCCGCGCACCGTCGATGGGATAGCGCGTGGACGAGGCGGCGGAGGTCATCACCTTGCTGCGGGATTCAGTACCGACGATATCGACGACACCGTCGCGTACATCGTCTCGGAGCTCGAGCGACAGTGACGGTCGACGGTGTCCTGGTGATCGATAAGCCGGCAGGGATGACTTCTCACGACGTCGTGGAGCGGCTGCGCCGGGTTTTCGCCACGAAGAAGGTGGGTCACGCGGGAACGCTCGACCCAGATGCTACGGGCGTCCTCGTTCTGGGATTCGGGCGCGCGACCAGGTTCCTGATGTATTCGCAGGCTGCACCCAAGCGGTACACCGCCGTCGCGCAGCTCGGAGTCACGACTTCGACGCAGGATGCGTCGGGCGCCATTCTGTCAACGAGCTCCGCAGCCGACCTCGACCGCGCCGCGGTGATGCGCGCGGTTCGCGCCTTCGTGGGCGAGATCGAACAGATCCCGCCCATGGTCTCGGCGGTGAAGGTGGGAGGCGAGCGGCTGTACCAGAAAGCGCGCCGCGGCGAAGAGATCGACAGGCCCCCGCGCCGTGTGACGATCTATGAGCTCGAAGTCACCTCTTTCGAGCCCGGCCCCCAAGCCCGGGCCACGCTGAGTGTGAAATGTTCGGCGGGCACCTACGTGCGGACGCTCGCGCACGACCTGGGTCAGCAGCTCGGGTGTGGAGCGCATCTCAACTCGCTGTGCAGGACCGAAGCGGGTGGCTTCATGCTGTCGGACGCGGAGGCCCTCGAGCGTGTGGAGCTGGGCATGCTGCGTCCCCTCGAGGACGTGGTGCGACCACTCGGGAGAGTCGACCTCGATGATGCGGAGGCCCGCGCGGTGGGAGATGGGAAACCGATCCCTGCTCACCTTGCGGTCCCCGACGGCGCGCTGCGCGCTCTATTCGCGAACGGCCGCTTGATGGCCGTCTATCGCCGGGCAGGCGACCTGCTGAGGGCCGAGACGGTAGTTGGAGATCTAGCCACACGGCGATGAAGATCTACAGGGGCCTGGCCGAAGCGCGAGGCAACATTGCCGCGTCCGCAGTAACGATAGGCACCTTGGATGGGGTGCACCTCGGTCATCAGGCACTCGCTGCGCTGACGATCGAGAAGGCCCGCGCTATCCCAGGGCCCGCGCTGGCGATCACGTGGGACCGTCATCCGAGCGAGACCCTCCGCCCCGAGCACGCTCCGCTCTTGCTCTCGTCGTTGGAACGCAAGCTCGAGTTGCTGGAGGAAACAGGACTGGATGGGACTCTGGTGCTGCCGTTCGACGACGAGCTCTCCGGCTGGTCCCCGCAGCGCTTCGTCACCTCCGTGGTCGTGGAGGGAGTTCGCGCTAGATCGGTGGTGGTCGGCTCCGACTGGCGTTTCGGGCAGCGCGCTGCGGGTGACGTCCCCTTGTTGACCGAGCTTGGACGCGAGCAAGGCTTCGAGGCTGAAGGCGTCAAGCTGCTGGAGATCGCCGGGGGGCCGGTCTCGTCGAGCCGCGTTCGCCAGGCGGTGGCGAACGGGGACGTGGTTCTGGCGCGCACGCTGTTGGGCCGGGCCTTCGACGTTGACGGCACTGTGATCCGAGGCGACGCGCGCGGTAAGTCTCTGGGTGTGCCCACCGCCAACCTTCCTCTAGGCCCCCGGATGGCCTATCCGCTCCGAGGCGTCTACGCGGGCCGGGCGCGGGCGGGCGGTGGGTGGTATGCGGCGGCGATAAACGTGGGCGTTAACCCCACATTCGGGGGCGATCCCCGGACATCTGCTCCTCGGATCGAGGCGTACCTGCTCGAGTTCGAAGGAGACCTATACGGGCAGGTGCTGAGGGTGGAGTTCTGGCGCCGGCTCCGGGACGAAAGCAAGTTCGATTCCGCGGAGGCGCTCGTCGAGCAGATCGAGCTGGACGTCCAGGCCACTCGCAGCGTCGTGACGGTGTGAGGATGTCGCGTCTCCGGGGCCGCAAACATGGTGTGGATCGAGGGGCTCCACCTGAGTAGGGTGACCTGCTAGCATGGTGCGGTTCGCCCCTCGGGAACCTTCGGGGCGGGCATCCATCGGCACGAAGGGTACCTATAACGCGCATGGCGTTGCTCAAGGAAGACAAGGCGAAGATCATCTCGGAGGCTGCGCGCACCGAGGCCGATACCGGCTCGCCCGAAGTGCAGGTTTCGATCCTTACCCGGCGGATCGCGGAGCTGACCGAGCATCTCAAGACCCACCCCAAGGATCATCACTCCCGCAGAGGCCTGCTACGGATGGTCGGACGCCGCCGCCGACTGCTGGAGTATCTGCGACGCGAGGACATCGAGCGCTACCGCAGCCTGATCACCAAGTTGGGCTTGCGCCGATAGCGCCAGGCAGATCGAAAGGAGACCGCGGGGGCTTAGAGACTTCACTCACCAAAGGGAGCCGCTCAGTCGGTTATCAGTTGCAAACTCATCGCCCTAGGTGGGCTTGCAACTGACAATCGTCTTCAGCGTGCTCCTCCCATCACCGGTCGTGACGATGTCGCGACCTGCACTCTTAAGGAGAGGACATGCAACCAGAACCAAAGTCCGTCGATAAGAAGATCGGCGATGTTGTATTCAGATTCGAGACCGGCCGCCTCGCCGGTCAGGCTGGCGGCGCAGTTCTAGCGTCGTTGGGCGAGAGCACCGTGCTTGCCACCGCAACGAGTGGACCACCACGCGGCGCAGGCGATTTCTTTCCGTTGACCGTCGACGTCGAAGAGCGTATGTACGCCGCGGGAAAGATCCCAGGCAGCTTCTTTCGCCGTGAAGGCAGGGCGACCGAGAAAGCTACCTTGCTGGCCCGCTTGATCGACAGGCCGATGCGGCCCGCCTTCCCCGACGGTTTCCGCAACGAGGTCCATTGCGTTGTGACCGCCCTGACCGTGGATAACTCCAACCCGATGGACATCCTGGCTCTCAATGCGGCCTCGGCGGCGCTGTCGATCTCGGACATGCCCTTCGAAGGACCTGTGGGGGCCGTGCGCTTGTCGCATATCGACGGCGAGTGGGTTTCGAACCCCACTTACGACCAACAAGAGGAAGAAACGATCGAGCTCGTGGTCGCCGGCCGCCTGAACGACGCCGGCGAGGTCGACATCATGATGATCGAGGCCGGCGCGTCGCAGAATTGCATCGACCTGATCGAAGCTGGCGCTGCCGCGCCGAATGAAGAGCTGTTGGCCGACGGGATCGAGCACTCGAAGCAGTTCATCGCCGACGCAATCGCCCTTCAGAAAGAGTTGGTCGAGGTCGCTGGAAAGCCCAAGGGCAGCGTCGGTGGCCCCGAGACGGACTTTCCCCTCGTGGTGGACTACGAGGACGACGTCCTGCAAGCGGTCACCGAGACCGCAGAGAGTGACCTGCGTGCTGCGTTGTCCGTAACTATCAAAGCAGACCGGCGTGCCCAGCTGGCGCAGATCGAGAGCGATGTCAGCGACAAGCTGGCGGAGCGGTTTCCCGACCGGGAGGGCGAGATCAAAGCCGCCATCCGCTCACTCAGCAAGAAGCTCGTTCGCCGGCGCATCGTGGAAAGCGGTGTCCGGTTGGACGGCAGGGGACCAACGGAAGTGCGCCCGATCTGGGTGCAGGTAGGTGTGCTCCCGAGGGTGCACGGGTCCGCGGTCTTCACTCGTGGCGAGACCCAGGCGCTCTCGATCGCGACTCTGGGCATGCAGCGCATGGAGCAGATGGTGGACGACCTGTCGCTCGACGAGAGCAAGCGTTACATGCACCACTACAACTTTCCCCCGTACTCGACAGGCGAGGCAGGGTTCATGCGGGGCCCGAAGCGGCGCGAGATCGGGCACGGGGCGCTCGCAGAGAAAGCCCTGCTGCCGATAGTGCCGTCGAAGGAGCAGTTCCCCTACGCGATCCGAGTCGTGTCCGAGATCCTGTCCTCTAACGGTTCGACTTCGATGGCGAGCACGTGCGGCTCGTCACTGTCGCTCATGGATGCCGGAGTACCGGTCCGGGGCGGCAAGCACGTCGGCGGCGTAGCTATGGGTCTTGTCGCGGAAGGCGACAACTACATCCCCTTGACCGACATCCTGGGGGACGAAGACGCCTACGGCGACATGGACTTCAAAGTGGCGGGTACCGAGGATGTTGTCACCGCGCTACAGCTCGATACGAAGATCTCGGGCATCCCCGCCGAAGTGCTCCGCCAGGCTCTGCGCGCGGCGCAGGCCGGCCGCCTGCACATCATCGCGGAGATGAACAAGGTCCTGTCCAGCCCCCGGACCGAGCTTGCCGCGTTGGCGCCGCGTGTCCTCGCGATAAAGGTGCCGGTCGACAAGATCGGCGAAGTCATCGGGCCGAAGGGCAAGAACATCAACATGATCACTTCCACCACCGGCGTCGAGATCGACATCGACGACGATGGAACGGTCCGCATCGGTTCGACCGATCAGGAGTCCGCCGAGCGCGCCGCCAAGCTGATCGAAGAGATGGTGAACCCCCGCATGCCGGAAGTGGGCGAGCGGATCGCCGGGGTCGTGGTCAAAACGACGACCTTCGGTGCGTTCGTGAACCTGTCACCTGGCCGCGACGGATTGGTCCACATCTCGAAGCTTGGAGAAGGCAGGATCGAGCGGGTCGAGGACGTCGTTAACGCCGGCGACCAGATCGAGGTCGAGATCACCGACATCGACAGGCAAGGCAGGATCTCGCTCACGCCCGTGGCGTGGCTTGCACGCCAGGTTGCCCAGGGCAAGACCCTAGAAGAGGCGAGAGCGCAGGCCGCGCAAGCTTCGGGTGGCTCGGGCGGGGACCGGGGGCCGCGGCGGGACAGCCGCGACCGGGACCGGGGCCGTGGCGGCGACCGGGGAGATCGGGGATCGAGAGGCTCGTCGGGGCGGCCGCGCGAACGTGAGCGTGCGCCGAGGCCGAGCGGGGACGTTTGAGCGACCCGGTCGCGACACCTCGTTCGACAGTTGCCCACTTCGAACGGACGACGCTCGATTCAGGAGTGACCGTCGTGACTGAGCGTATGTCCGAAGTGCGCTCGGTGTCGATTGGTTTCTGGTTCGATGTTGGGTCGCGCGATGAACCATCGGATCTATCCGGGACCTCCCACTTCCTGGAGCATCTGCTTTTCAAAGGCACCGAGAAGCGCAGCGCCAAGGACATCGCCAATATGTTCGACGCGGTGGGTGGCGACGTGAACGCCTTCACCAGCAAGGAGTACACGTGCTACTACGCGCGGGTCCTCGACGAGGATGTAACTATGGCTCTGGACATCCTCACCGACATGTTGACCGAGTCGAAGGTGGACGCCACCGAGCTCGAGTCCGAGCGAAAGGTGATCCTCGAAGAGATTGCGATGCACGAGGACGCGCCCGACGACCTGGTTCACGACTTGTTCTTCCGGTCGATGTGGGAGGGCCATCCCCTCGGCCGTCCGGTTCTGGGATCGAACGAGACGGTGGGGGCGGTCAGCCGCGCTGAGGTCATCGATTACTGGCACGAGCGCTACAACGCTTCCAACCTCGTGGTGGCAGCCGCGGGCCACGTAGATCACGCCCAGCTGGTCGACTGTGTCAACGAGTTGTTCAGCCGTGACGGTAAGCGCACCGTCCGCAACGCCGGAAAGCCGCAGTTCCGGTTCGGCGTGGACGTGCACAACCGTCCCACCGAACAGGCTCACGTGATCTACGGCAAGGAAGGACTGCCCCGTGGCCATGACGATCGCCATGCGCTGACCGTCCTGGATACGGTCTTGGGGGGCGGGATGTCATCCCGTCTCTTCCAGGAGATCCGTGAGAGGCGTGGGCTGGCGTATTCCGTTTACTCCTACCGGTCGTTGTTCGCCGACACGGGAACGTTCGGTGTCTACGCGGGTACGACTCCGCAGAACGTCGATACGGTCTTGGACATCGTGCAGGAAGAGATCGCGGCGGTGGTGTCCAAAGGCATCACCGAGTCCGAGCTGCGACGCGCCAAAGGGCACGTGAAGGGCGCCCTCGTGCTGTCCTCGGAGGACCCGGGCAGCAGGATGAATCGTGTCGGCAAGCAGCAGCTCACCACGGGCGAGATTCTCTCCATCGACGAATTGATCGACCGGTTCGAGCGTCTCGAGATGGGCGACATCGAGCGCGTTGCCCAGTCGGTCCTCGGATCCGGTGATACGAGGATCACCATCCTGGGACCATTCGAACAAGACGCTTTCGATCGTTACGCCGCCTGACTGAAGACGTGGCGATCCGCGTTGGGGTTATCGGCGCGCACGGCAGGATGGGGGCCGAGGTGTGCCGGGCCGGAAAAGACGATCCAGAGCTCACCGTGGTGGCCGAGGTCGGCCGCACCGATCCGCTCGAAGTGTTGGTGGAGGAACGCACTGAAGTAGCCGTCGACTTCACCACCCCCGATTCCGTCAAAGCGAATGTGATGTTCTTGATCGAGCACGGTATCGACGCAGTCGTCGGTACGAGCGGACTGACAGATGAGGACATCGCCGAGTTCGCTGATGCATCCTGCCGCCGTTCCAGCGTCCTGGTGGCTCCTAACTTCGCGCTGGGAGCGGTCTTGATGATGAGATTCGCGGCGGAGGCGGCTCCCTATTTCGATGCCGCCGAGATCGTCGAACGCCACCGCGCCGGCAAGCTCGACAAGCCTTCTGGTACCTCGTTGCGAACCGCCAAGCTGATGGACGCGAACCGGCGCACGCCGTGGAGCAAGCCGATCGAGATCCATTCCATGCGGTTGGAGGGTTCGGTAGCTCACCAAGAGGTGCTCTTCGGCGCGGTGGGCGAGACCCTCACCATCCGCCATGATTCCCTGGACCGCTCGAGCTTCATGCCCGGGGTCCTTCTCGCCATCAAGAAGGTTGGGTCACTCGACGGTGTGATCGTCGGTCTGGAGCATCTGCTGGACCTGTGATGCGTTGTCTTGCCGTCATGGTGGCGGCGTTGCTCCTAGGCGCTTGTTCCGGTACGACCGGGCAGACTCCGTCCGGACTAGGTCTGCCCCAGGTCAGCGTGGAATTTCCCGCCAACTCGGCGCCGGGCTCGACTCACGTGGCCAGGCTCCACGTCACCGATCCGGGCCCCGGCGGCATGAGCTCGGTGGTCGTGGCCTTCTCTCGCACCGGGCCGTCCCCGGGCGCCAGCGCGCTTCCTCCCCCCATAGTCGACGTCGGCTTCGCCCAGTCGAACGCGGCTATCAGCGCGATCCACCCGCGGCCGGTTGCCGTCTCGTCCGACGGGGTGGTCTACCGGTTCGGGGGCCTGGGAGTCGGGAAGTCGACGACGATCTCGTTCACTCTGAAGGTGCCCCGAACGCCCGGCGTGGTGGCGAATGCGATGGTGGTCTACGACGGCGGCCACACCGATCGCGCCCGGGGTGTGCGTCTGCAAACCGTGGTCGGGCAGTGACTCGGATGTACCGTGGTGCCTCACACCGAGGACACGGAGGGATGCGATGAGCGCTCGTTGGGGCGAAGTGATCACAGCGATGGTCACACCTTTCTCGGGTGATGGGTCGTTGAACGTCGAGGGCGCCAAGGCGCTCGCTTCGCACCTAGTCGACCACGGCTCCGAGGGCCTCGTTCTCTGCGGCACGACTGGTGAGTCGCCCACCCTGTCCCGCGACGAGAAGTTGACACTGTTCGAAGCTGTCAGCGGCGAAGTTGGCGGCCGTGCCGCGATCATCGCGGGTACCGGCACCTACAACACCGCCGAGTCGCTCGAGCTCACGGGCGCGGCCGCAGGGTTGGGGGTGGACGCGTGCTTGATAGTTACTCCCTACTATTCGAAGCCGCCCCAGAACGGTTTGCTGGCCCACTTCTCGGCCATCGCGGACGCCAGCGAGGTTCCACTGATCGTGTATGACATCCCCGGCCGCACGGGGCGCCGGGTCGAGCGTTCGACCATGGTCCAGCTGGCCGCGCACGAGAGGATCGTGGCAGTAAAGGACGCGGTGGGGGATGCGGGTGAGACTGCCAAGCTGCGCGCCGAGCTCGATGCTGCAGGTCACGATGATTTCGAGATCTATTCGGGAGACGACCCCATGCTGTTGCCGCATCTCGCCGCGGGGGCTGTGGGGATCGTGTCCGTGTGCTCCCACCTCGTCGGCCCCCAGATCAAGCAGATCTTCTCGGCGTGGACCAACGGAAAGATCGATGAAGCCCGGCGCATCTATTCCGAGCTGCTGCCCGCCATGATGGTGATCATGGGTGTGACGAGCAGCCCGATCCCCGTGAAGGCCGCGCTGGGCATGATCGGACTCGATGTCGGCGAGCCCCGCCTGCCGCTGGTGCCTGCGACGAAAGAAGAGGCCGCGATCATCAGGGCAGCTCTGGAGCGCATCGACCTGTTGTGAGTCGCAATGGCTCCGGCCCCCCCGTGAAGATCGTCTTCCTGGGAGGCGCCGGCGAGATCGGGCGCAACATGCTGGTGGTCGAAGTGCAGGGCCGCCTCCTCATCATCGATGCAGGTCTGTCGTTCCCGAACGACGAGATGCTGGGGGTAGACCTCGTTCTTCCCGACTTCTCTTATGTTGCCGAGCGACGCGACCGCTGCGATGGGATCATCCTGACGCACGGTCACGAGGACCATGTCGGCGCGCTGTCGTGGCTGCTCAAGGAGGTGCCGGTTCCCGTCTACGGCACACCGTTGACACTCGGCATCGCGCGCCGTCGCTTGGATGAATCGGGTGTGAAGGCGGATCTGATCCCGATCTCGGCCCCCGGCGAGCGCCGCATCGGTGTTTTCGAGTGCCGCTTCCTCGCCGTGTCGCACTCGATACCCGATGCCGTCTCGGTTGCTGTGTCGACGTCTCACGGCCGCATCCTCTACACGAGCGACTTCAAGCTCGACGCCACTCCCATCGACGGGCGAAAGACCGATCTGGAAGGTTTCGCAGAGCTCGGGGCCGCGGGCGTGGCGTTGATGCTGTCGGACTCCACCAACGCCGAACGGCCCGGCACCACGCCATCAGAGGCAGTGGTGGGAGAAGCGCTGCGCGACATATTTGCGGGGGCGCGCCGCCGTATCGTCGCTGCTTGTTTCGCTTCGAATCTGCACCGGATCCAACAGATCCTCGAGAGCGCCGAAGCGGTCGACCGCAAGGTGGCTTTCGTGGGCAGGTCGATGATCGCGAACGCAGAAGTAGGGCGCGAGCTAGGCCATCTGCGCTATAACAGCTCGACGGTAGTGGACGTCAACGAGCTGGGCTCGTATCCACCTGAGAAAACTGTGCTCGTCTGTACGGGCTCCCAAGGCGAGCCACTGGCCGCCCTTTCGTTGATAGCTGCAGGCGAGCATAAGTACGTCCACGTCGAGCCGGGAGACACAGTCATCCTGTCGGCCAGTCCCATCCCGGGGAACGAAGCCGCGGTGCACCGGGTGATCAATGCCTTCTACAAGGTGGGGGCCGAGGTGTTCCATTCCGGCACCAGCGCTGTGCACGTATCCGGACACGCAGCTTCCGAAGAGCTCGCGACGATGGTTTCCACCGTCAAGCCTGTGTACTTCACGCCCGTGCATGGCGAGTTTCGGCAACTGGCCCTTCACGCCAAGATCGCGGAGGAGCAGGGGATCACCAGATCGCACATCACGACTGTCGAAGACGGAGACGTCCTCGAGCTTCGTGACGGCGAGGTCCGGCGGGGGGGCCGGGTCCGGGCCGGCGTGGTCCTGGTCGACGGTCTCGGGGTAGGCGACGTCGGGCCGACCGTTCTGCGCGATCGCCATCTGCTGGCGGGCGACGGGATCGTGATCTGCGTGGTGACGATCGACGGCCAGAACGGCGAGGTCCTCGCCGGCCCCGACCTCATCACGCGCGGCTTCGTCTACGAGGATGAATCGAGGCGCTTCTTGGGCGAGGCGGCCGACCGGGTGGCCGCGGCCCTCGAGGTCCTCGAGGCCCAGCACGTGGTCGAGTGGTCCTCGATCAAGAAGGCCTGCCGGCGGGCGCTGGGCGAGTTCGTGTGGCAGACGACCCGCCGCCGCCCCATGATCCTGCCCATCGTCATGGAGGTGTAGAGACCGCTCCGGTTGATAAATACTGTGGCTCCTGTGCATCATTGTTAAGGTTGTTACTCGACCATCTGAGGAGCCCATGGCCACCAAGACCCGCAGTAGACGCGCCCCGGCCTCCCGCCGGCGGCCTCCCGCGCGCCTGAGCGGAGCCCGCCGGGCCCCCCAGCGACGCAAGCCTCCCCGCCGTAGACCGCCTCGAGCCAGGTTCGCGTTCCTGGGCTCGGGATTGCGCTGGGTGGGTGTCCACCTGCGCGATGCCCCCGCGGAAGCTTGGGGCCTCGTCGTGGTGGCGGCCGGCATTGTGGCGGGCGTGGGGATCTACGGGGACGGCGCCGGCCCCCTCGGCAGGGCATTCCGTTTCCTGTCGTCCCTGGCGATCGGAAGTTTGGGGAGCGTCGTTCCAGTCTTGCTCGTCGTGGCCGGTTTGTTGATCGTGGTCCCGCGGGTGCGCGCACATGTCGCGCGCCTTGCGGTGGGAACCGCGATCTGCACGATCGCGGTGGCGGGTTTGTTCCATCTGCTCGGCAATGACAAGCGGGTTTCGGCTCCGATCGAGAAGCTGCAGAGGATCGGTGGACTGATCGGCGCGCTGATAGCGCGCCCACTTTCGGATCTCATAGGCGTTTGGTTTACCGCCGCGGTCCTATGCCTCCTAGTAGGGGTGGGCGTGATGATCGTGGCGCGGATCCCCGTGCGACGGCTGTGGGGATGGTGCGCGACGGGCTTCTTGGCGGTCGCGGCCTTCACCAAGGGTCTGGCTGCTCACGTCGACCTGGAAGAGGCCGGCGGTGAAGAGATCGAAGACGACGAAGAGTCCTATCAGGAGGGCCGCCTATCCGAGCCCCCGGTAGCGGAGCCGGCTACAGACGATGACGCGCCGATGGCGGAGGCGGCGGCGCCGGTACAGCAACTGGTCATGCCGGTGGGCAATGCCAGATCGTACAGGTTGCCTCCAATCGAGCTGCTGACGTCGGGAGGGGACCGCCAGGTTTCGACCCGGTCCGTGGAAGAGACGACGCGGTCTCTGGAGGAAACGCTGCACGAATTCAAGGTCGACGCCCGGGTCACCGGTTATTCCGCGGGGCCGACGGTTACTCGCTTCGAGATCGAGTTGGGATCGGGAGTAAAGGTCAACCGCGTGCTGTCGCTGTCGAACGAGATCAAGTACTCACTTGCTTCCGGTGAGCTTCGCTTCCTGGCCCCCATCCCCGGCAGGTCCGCCATCGGGATCGAGGTTCCGAATCGCACGCGCCAGCTCGTCACAGTCGGTGACGTTCTGCGTTCGAAAAACGCTGTGGCCGACAAGCATCCCCTCGCGGTGGCGCTGGGCAAGGACGTCTCGGGAGAGGCAGTGCTCGCGAACCTCACCGAGATGCCCCACCTTCTGATCGCAGGCGCGACGAACTCGGGAAAGTCGTCCTGTTTGAACTCGATGCTCACCTCGATCCTGATGCGAGCCCGGCCCGATCAGGTTCGCTTGATCCTCATCGATCCCAAGCGCGTCGAGCTGAGTCACTTCGCCGGCGTGCCGCACCTCATCACACCAGTCGTTTCCGTCCCCAAGAAGGCCGCCTCGGCGCTCCAGTGGGTGGTGCGAGAGATGGAAGCGCGCTACGAGACGCTTGCTCACTCGGGCATGCGCAACCTCGAGTTCTACAACGAAGCAGCTGCCCGGGGGGCCGTGGTGAAACGAAGCGACGAAGACGACGATCCTCGCCCGCTGCCATACATCCTGGTGGTGGTAGACGAGCTCTCCGACCTGATGATGGTCGCGCCGCGCGATGTCGAGAACGCCATCTGCCGGATCGCGCAGATGGCGCGGGCGGTGGGGATCCACCTCGTGGTGGCAACGCAGCGACCCTCCGTCGATGTCGTCACCGGAGTTATCAAGGCGAACATCCCGTCCCGCTTCGCTTTCAGCGTTGCATCCCAGGCCGACTCCAGGGTGATCCTCGACCAAGGGGGGGCCGAGAACCTCATCGGCCACGGCGACATGCTGTTCCTTCATGCCAACTCCGCGAAGCCGGTTCGGATCCAAGGATCCTGGGTCAACGAGAAAGAGATGGCTGCAGTTGTAGGGCATTGCCGCCGCCAGGGCGATCCCGATTACATCGAAGGGGTCACTGTGGAGGAGACCAGCAGCTCCGGAGATGCCATGGGCTCAAGCGGAGACGATGAGCTGCTGCAGGAGGCGCTCGAATTGGTGGTTCGCTCCCAGTTGGGTTCCACGTCGATGCTGCAACGCAAGCTGCAAGTGGGCTTCGCACGGGCCGGCCGCATCATGGATCTGCTGGAGCAGCGTGGGGTGGTTGGTCCCTCCCACGGCAGCAAACCACGTGACGTGCTGATGACCGTCGAAGAGCTCGAGGCCCGGTTGGAGGCGTCGCAGCCGGCGTCCTAGCAGCCGGCTCGTCGGACCGCTCTTCTATACTGGCGCTCCCTAGCCCATCGACGAAACGCCTCGGAGCCCGTGAGCGAACCAATCACGATCGGCGCCTACCTCAGAGCCGGGCGACGCAAGCGTCGCGTAAGCATCGAGCGGGCCGCCGAAGAGACCAGGATACGCGCCGATTTCCTTATGCGCATGGAGTCGGACGAGTTTGACTTCCTCGCGCCTCCCTACGTGCGCGGCTTTCTGCGGTCGTACGCGAACTTTTTGCGGGTCGACCCCCAACCGCTCGTAGATGAGTTCGACAGGCGCTACGCGCGCTCTCGGCTGGATACCGATCAGATCGTCGCGCTCGACCGTCGCAGGCGGAGCGTTCCCCGTGAGCGCCGCAGGGCGAACAGTTGGACGATCGCAGCGTTCATTGCAGCAGCAACTCTGGTGATCCTCGCCGTGATCGGGGTGCTTTCCAATCCAAACCACCGGCCCCCGCACAACAACGTCGCGCTGAACTCGCCGAGCGCTTTCACATCGCCGACCCCGACGTTCACGCCACCACCCAGTCCGACGCCGAAACCTACGCAGATCGCATTCGCGCAGGGCATCCATCTGAAGGTCGTCGCGGTTCGGGCTCGGTGTTGGGTCCAAGCGATGGCCGACGGCAACGACGCGGTTCCCGTCTACAACGGCACGCTCGAGATCGGCCAGAGCCAGATGTTGACGGCGAAGCATTCGCTCAAGGTCCTCTTGGGCTTTCCCGCGGGCGTCGACCTGATCCTGAACGGACACGACCTCGGCTATCACGGCGGACCGTCGGCGCAGACGATCACACTGCCGCAAGACCTAAAGAGCCTCACCTGACCGCCCGTCCGGCGACCAAGGTAGGCATCGTCACGCTGGGGTGCCCGAAGAACGCGGTGGACTCAGAAGGGCTTGCGGGGCTCCTCGCGGCAGGTGGGCACACCCTCGTCGACGACACCGAAGCGGCCGAGGTGATCGTCGTCAACACCTGCGGCTTCATCGACCCGGCGCGGCGTGAGACGGTGGAGGAGGTGCTCGACCTCGCAGAGTTGAAGCAAACCGGTTCTCTCGGGGGACTGATCCTGACCGGGTGCCTGGTAGCTCGTTCGGCCGGGGACCTCACAGAGGCGCTGCCCGAGGTCGACGCGTTCGTCGATTTCGCCGCTTACCCCCAGGTCGCCGACATCGTCGGCAGGGTCGCCGACGGCACTCTCAAGCACAAGATCCAAGGCACTCCGGGTCCGCGCTTCGATCCCGCATGGTGGGACGCATCGATGGCCGCGGGCCCACGTATCAGATTTGGGAGAGCGCCGTGGGCGTACCTGAAGATCGCGGAGGGCTGTGATCGCGGGTGCACCTTCTGTTCTATCCCTCTCATGCGAGGAAAGCTCAGGTCCCGTCCTGCGGAAGTGATCGAGGCCGAGGCGCGTCATCTTGTTGCACAAGGCGTGTCGGAGCTGTCGCTCGTCAGCCAGGACTCGGTGATGTGGGCCCGCGATACGGGTGAAGGCGATCTCTGCTCGCTGCTGGCCCGCCTCGAACGGGTCGAAGGCTTGCGTCGCATCCGGTTGATGTACCTGCATCCTCAGGGCGTCGGGCCGGAGTTGATCGAATACATGGTGGGTTCCGAGGTCGTTGTTTCCTACTTCGACCTGTCACTGCAGCACATCTCGAAAGGTGTCTTGCGAGGGATGGGTCGGTGGGGCGGAAGGGCCCGGTTCGACAGCATGATCGATCACATTCGCACCTTGGATCCACTCGCAGCGATCCGGTCGACGTTCATCCTTGGGTTCCCAGGTGAAACCGATGCCGACGCCGCCGAAGTCGAGTCGTTCGTCGCTGAGTCAGACCTCGATTGGGTTGGCGTCTTTACCTACTCGCGCGAAGAAGGAACCGCGTCGCACGATCTAGCCGATCAAGTTCCTCACGAGCTAGCTCGCGAGCGAACGGAACGCGTCGCGATGGCGGCTGAAGTCACGATGGATGCGCGGGCGCGAACGTTGCATGGTCACACCCTCGAAGTCCTCGTGGAGCGCTTCGATATCGAAGCGGGGCGCTGGGTAGGCCGCTCGCACCGGGAGGCGCCGGAGGTCGACGGAGAGATCCGCTTCGCCAGTGAGGATGATCTAGCAGTCGGCGCCTACGCGCCGGTTCGTATAACTGGCAACGAGGGGGCAGACCTCATCGGAACTACTGCGATGTTTTCTTCAGCGCCAGCCGGTTGAAGGCGAGCAGCGCGGACATCGCGACCACTTCGTAACCCCACCAGAACGCGGGGTGGTGATCGGTGACGCCGCACGCGACAGCCATCCCGAGCCCGAGCGTGGCGGTTGCGAGCGATGCCTTCAGGCCCCAAGTGTGGTTTCCCGCCAGCCCCCAAACCGTCGTGAAGAGACCGGTATAGAACCCAAAGCCGAGGATCCCGGCCCACAGCGGCACCGTCGCGTGGGGATTGGGAGCCGGCTCGAACAGCGTCGAAAACATGATGATGGCCCAGAGACCGAGGAGGGCCCGTGACCAACCCAGGCGCGCCTTGCGAGCGACCTCGCCGGTCTGGCCCGGCGACCCGGGTAGAGCCGCAGCTTCCTGCGCGGTGCCTCCCCGGCTCTCGAGCGCGCTTTCGTCGGTGTCGAAAAACGATCTCTTGGTGGGATCTTGGAGACGACCTGGGGTGACGGCCATGATTGCCCTCCTCTGACTCAACGACTCGTGCGATGCTACTGCTTCTTCGGCAGCGGTCTGCGGGGGGAGGCCGCTGCAACCCTGCTTATACGCTGCTCGCTCATGAACCTTCCCAACTGGCTGACCGCCGCGCGCATCGCATTGATCCCGGTGTTTCTGGTGCTCGCCTATGGACATTCCACGGTTGCGGCCCTGGCCGCCTTTGCGGTGTTCGTCCTCGCCTCGGCCACCGATTCCCTCGACGGCCGCCTCGCCCGGCAACGGGGACAGACGACCCGCGCCGGTTCGTTCCTCGATCCTCTCGCCGACAAGCTGCTCTTAGCGGCCGCTCTGGTCGTGCTGGTCGACCATCGAGGCTTCCCGGTTCTGGCCGCGGTTGTGATTGCGGCACGCGAGGTAGCCGTGCAGATCCTCCGCACCCAGATCGTCCGCGGTGGGGGCGATCTGCCGGCGTCCCCCGCGGGGAAGATGAAGACCGTCCTGCAGGGCATCATGGTCGGCTGGTGGCTTTTGCCATGGCAGCAGAACGTGGGTCATTGGGTCCTCCTGGCCGTGGTGCTCGTGGCAACTCTGTGGTCGGGCGGCGAATACTTTGTGCGCGCTCGGATGGTTCGAAGGGTGGCGTGATGGATGCGGAGATCGTTGCAGTGGGAACCGAGCTGTTGCTCGGTCAGATCGCGAACACCAATGCTCAAGTGATCTCGCGGTCGCTCGCGAGCATCGGGATCGATGTGTACTTCCACACTGTTGTGGGCGACAACCTTGACAGGATGATTGACACAATCGAGCGCGCGACCTCGCGCTCAGATGCGGTGATCATCACCGGAGGACTGGGTCCAACATCCGACGACATCACGCGAGAGGCGGTTGCCGCTGTAGCCGGGGTGAAGCTCGTGCGTGACGATGCCGTGGCCGAACAGATCCGCACGATCTTCGAACGTATGAACCGGCACATGCCCGACGAGAACCTCAAGCAGGCGGAGATGCCCGAGGGAGCCGAGATGATCCCGCACGAGGGAACCGCGCCGGGCTTCGTGGTCGAACATCGGGGATGCCTGGTCTTTGCCCTGCCGGGCGTTCCCTGGGAGATGGAAGCGATGCTTCACAAGACCGTGATGCCCAAGTTGTCCCAGCGAGCGGGGGCGGCCAGCATCGTCAGCAGACAGGTGCTCGTGATCGGTTTGGGCGAGTCGGCAACGCAGGAGAAGATCAAGGACATCGTCGACCGTCAGTCGAACCCGACTATCGCCTACCTTGCGGGAGGCGGCCAGGTGCGCGTCCGCCTCAGTGCGAAGGCCGCGTCGGAGTCGGCGGCGCTGGCCCTGATAGGTCCGGTCGAAGACGAGATCCGCGATCGCTTGGGCGATGACGCAGTGGTGGGATCGCACGGATCCTTGGCCGATGCGGTGGGGGAGCTGCTCCGTGAGCGAGGACTGAAGATCGCAGCTGCGGAATCCCTCACTGGAGGCATGATCGGTTCGCTCCTTACGACTGCGGGCGGGTCGAGCGAATTCTTCCTCGGTTCGCTGGTTACCTACGCGACCGAAGCCAAGCGCGACGTGGCCGGTGTTGATGAGGCCATCCTGGAGGGGCCGGGACCGGTCAGCGAGGAGGCGGCCGCGGCCCTCGCGGTTGCCGCCCGCACCAAGTTCCGGGCCGATCTGGGGATCTCCGCGACCGGCGTCGCGGGGCCAACCGAGCAAGATGGGAAACCGGTGGGCACGGTCTTCGTCGGTGCGGTGCTCCACGGAGAGCCAGAGGTGCGGACGGTGCGAGGCTATGGCGATCGCGACAACATCAGGTCGCTAGCTGCCACTGCGGCCCTCGACCTCGGCCGGCGTCTGCTTCTGCGTTCACAGTGACACCGGGGGAGCGTCTGCGGCTGTTCGTGGCCGCCGACGTGCCCGACGATCATCTCGCTCGCATCAACGAACTGACGAGTGAACTCCGCGCTCGGTTGCACGATGCGCGCTGGACCGAACCGGCCAATCAACATGTCACCCTGAAGTTCTTGGGAGCCACACTTGCAGAAGACCTGGCCGGCGTGACGGGAGTGTGCGCCGCAGTCGCGGCGGCACACATCTCGGCGCCGATCCGGTTCAGTGGCCTCGGCGCGTTTCCGGGGCCCCGGAGGGCGCGGGTCCTGTGGATGGGGATCGACGACTCCGATGGGCTTCTCCAGCGGCTTGCCACCGCACTCGACGAAGGGTTCCGTGCGCTCGGTTTCGCGCCAGAAGATCGCCCGTACACGCCCCATCTCACACTCGGGCGTTTGAAGTCACCTGCTTCGGTGGCCGACCTTCTGAGCGTGTCGGTTGCCGTGGACTCGGAGCCCATCACGATCGACCATCTTTCGTTGTACCGAAGCCGGTTGTCACCGCGGGGAGCGGTCTACGAACAGCTCGGCGAGTTTGCTTTAGCGTGACGAGATGGAACCTCGCGTTATACACACACCGCGCTTGTCCCTAGTGCCGAGCGTGGTTGCTCATGCCGAGTCGTTGTGGGCGGCGATAGAGGCCTCCCTTCCGGAGCTGCGCCCGTGGATGGCGTGGGCCATCGATGACAGCTACCAGCAGAACCGGCAGTTCCTGAAGATGTGCGAGGCGATGTGGCAGAGGGGCGAAGGGTGGAACTTCACGATCTTTGTCGACGGGAGCGCGGAGGGGACTGTGGGTCTCGGAGGCCACGAGCCCCTCATAAAGTGCGCGGAGCTCGGCTACTGGATCCGAACCGGCCTCGCCGGGCGCGGCCTCGTGACCGAAGCTGCTGCAGCAGCGGTCACGTTCGGCTTCGACCAGATTGGTCTCCATCGCATAGAGCTGCATGCGGGCCTCGAGAACTTCGCCAGCATGCGGGTTGCAGAGAAGGTCGGCTTCCAGCGTGTCGGCGTCCTCAGGGATGGGAGCCGCGGCGAGGGCGGTTGGTACGACTGCCACCTTTTCGACCTTCTCGAGACCGATGCTCGTCCTTCTCTGGCCGAGCTGTCGGAATAATGATCGTGGCCGCCAAGTTCCTCGCGACATGACCACTGAGATCGAAACGCTTCATCCAGACGTTCGCATCGGCCACGTTCACCTGAAGGTGTCGGATGTGGAACGCGCGGAACAGTGGTACCGAGACGTGCTCGGTTTCGAAGTCCAGACGCACTATCCGGGGGCCGCGTTTCTTTCAGCCGGCGGTTATCACCACCACATCGGTCTGAACATCTGGGAGAGCCGCGGCGGCTCTCCGGCCCCCTCAGGAGCCACCGGCCTCTATCACTTCGCCATTCTCTATCCGACCCGCCAGGAGCTCGCGCGTGCCCTCAAGCGGGTGCTTCAGCACGATTGGCCTATCGATGGCGCTTCGGACCACGGTGTCAGCGAAGCCATCTACCTCCACGATCCCGATCACAACGGGATCGAGCTTTACCGGGACCGCGACCGCAGCGAGTGGCCGCACAACCCCGACGGCTCGCTCGGGATGAAGACCGAGCCATTGGACCTTCGAGCTCTCCTGCAAGAGGCTTAGACCAAAGATCCGTACGACCATCGCCAAGAGCTGCGCCCCTCTTCTCGCCAACCTTGCCCAGGCGGTTAGGCGGGAGCTAGAATCACAGGGCAGTAACTACGCCGGTGTTCTTCGAAGCCCTGAGGTCATTGAAATCGAACGTATGTTCCCCTAGGGTGTGTCCCGAGACACGGTTTTTGTCTCAGCTCCTCTTTAGCTTGGCGAGCGACGGTAGACCCAGAAACCCACCACCGGGTGGCAAGGAGGAACAGTGAGCAGTCGAGATGTGGTCCGGGACACCAGCCGGGACGAGAAGGGCCGGGACGCGTCGCTGGACATGGCGATGGCCCAGATAGAGAAGCAGCACGGCAAGGGCGCCATCATGCGGCTCGGCGACGACGCCTCCCGTGCGGGGGTCGAAGTGGTATCCACGGGCTCGCTCGCGCTCGATCTGGCCCTCGGGGTCGGCGGCCTGCCCCGCGGCCGGATAGTCGAGATCTACGGCCCTGAGGGCAGCGGGAAGACCTCGCTCAGCCTCCACGTGATCGCCGAAGCCCAGAAGGGCGGGGGCCTGGTGGCCTTCATCGACGCCGAGCACGCCCTCGACCCCACCTACGCCAAGGCGGTGGGCGTCGATATCGACGGTCTGCTGGTCTCGCAGCCGGACACCGGCGAGCAAGCACTCGAGATCGCCGACACCCTCGTGCGCTCCGGCGCTCTCGATGTCATCGTCGTGGACTCGGTGGCGGCGCTGGTGCCCCGAGCCGAGATCGAAGGCGAGATGGGTGACACCCACGTGGGATTGCAAGCTCGTCTCATGAGCCAGGCTCTCCGTAAGCTCACCGGCAGCGTCAGCCGCAGCAAGACGATCTTCATCTTCATCAACCAGTTGCGCGAGAAGATCGGCGTGATGTTCGGCTCGCCCGAGACCACACCGGGGGGCCGGGCGCTCAAGTTCTACTCCTCGGTCCGTCTCGACGTCCGGCGCATCGATGCCCTGAAGGACGGCTCCGAGATCGTGGGCTCGCGGGTCCGGGTCAAGGTGGTCAAGAACAAGGTGGCGGCGCCGTTCCGTAACGCCGAGTTCGATATCCAGTACGGCACAGGAATCTCCAAGGAAGGCAGCCTCCTGGACGTGGCTATTGAGCACGGCATCGTGCGGAAGTCGGGGGCCTGGTTCATCTACGGCGATGACCAGCTGGGCCAGGGCCGCGAGAACGCGAAGAGCTTCCTCGGCGACAACACCGATATCGCCACTGAGATCGAGCTCAAGATCAAAGACAAGCTCGGGCTGCTCGGAGCTCCGGCCGATGAGCAGATAGCAGCTGAGGTTGCGGCCGAATAGGTGACACCTCCCGAGCCGAGCCTCTTCGCATCGCTGGACGAAGAGGCGGTGAGCCTTCAGGAAGCCATGGAGCAGTCTGGCCGGCTACTCGCCCGCCGGGCTCGCTCCGAGAGGGAGGTCCGGGACGCTCTGGATCGCTCGAGCTTCGACGCGGCGATCGTCGAGATGACTCTCGCCAGGCTCGCGGATCTCGGACTCGTGGACGATCTGGCTTTCGCTCGTCAGTGGGTCGAGGAACGAGGCCCGGGCAAGGGCCTTGGGCCCCGGAGACTGTTGGCTGAGCTCCGGTCCAAGGGCGTGGATCGGGAAACGGCTCGTCAGGCGGTGGAAGGCGTGGGCCTCGACGACGAGGCTCGGGCCAAGGAAGTCGCGGCCGGCCTGGTCAGGAAGGTGGCCGGCCGGCCTCTCGGCCAACAGGCCCTGCGTCTGCAGCAGATGCTGCTGGCCCGTGGGTTCGACCTCGACACCACGCTGGCGGCGGTACGGACGGCGCTGCCGCCCGAGGGGTGGGACTAGGCGCCTTGCCTTCATCCGGGCGCGGCGCGTCCGTCGGGCGTACCATTGGGAGCGAAGGATCCAACTACAGAAATCCCGATAACGGTACTGACAGCCAGCGAGATGACTACAGAACGTAACTGCCGACTACGACAGGGCCCCCGCCGGGGCCGGTGCCTCTCTGTGAACGTGGCCGAACAGGCTTCTTCGTTGCTCGACTAGCAACACCGAACTCGCCAGCTTGTCCGTGCCGGGCTTCGGGCCCGGGATCCGGGCGCGACGCCTCTGGGAGCGGAAAGGAGCGGGTGATGGGGATCGCTATCGGTCTCGTCCTCGGCCTTGTCGCAGGTGTTGGTGCGGGTTACTTCGTTCGAAAGGCCATGGCGGAGCGTGAAGCCACCTCCGCCGAGGCGCGGGCGAAGACCCTTCTTCTGGATGCCCAGCGTGAAGCGGAAGCAGCGAAACGCGAGGCTGCCGTCGAGGCTAGGGACGAGATCCATCGCATGCGGCTCGAGGCCGAAGCCGACCTCAAGCGCCGCAGCGCCGAGATCGAGAAGAAGGAAGACCGCATCGCCCAGCGCGAAGCCGCTATGGACACGAGGGCCAACACCCTCGATCGCAAGGAACAAGCCAACGAGGAGCGCGAATCAGCGCTTGCTGCTGAGAGAGCGCAGCTGGAAGAGCTAGCCCAGAGGGCGCGCACGGAGCTTCAACGCGTTGCCGGTATGACGTCCCAGGACGCGAAGAACATCCTCATGGGCCAGATCCAAGACGAAGCCAAGCGGGAGGCGATGATCCTCGTTCGGGACGTCGAAGCGAGCGCCCGTGAGGAAGCCGACCGAAGGTCTCGCAAGATCCTTGCGATCGCGATGCAGAGGGTCGCCTCGGAGCTGACTACGGAGGGGACGGTCACAACCGTCACGCTGCCCAACGAGGACATGAAGGGCAGGATCATCGGCAGGGAGGGCCGCAATATCCGCGCCTTCGAAGCCGCCACGGGGACGAACCTGATCATCGATGACACCCCGGAGGCCGTGGTGCTCTCCTGCTTCGACCCGATCCGGCGAGAGATGGCCCGACTGACGCTGGAGCGGCTCATCGGCGACGGGCGCATCCAACCCGCGCGCATCGAAGAGATGCACGACAAATCGAGGGCCGAGGTCGAGCGTGAGATCCGCGAGGGCGGGGAATGGGCTGCCCTCGAGACCGGGATCACGGACATGCACCCCGAGCTCGTAAGGGTCCTGGGGCGTCTGAAGTTCCGCACCTCCTACGGCCAGAACGTGCTGCGCCACGTGGTCGAGGCTTCCCACATCGCCGGAATGATCGCGGCCGAGCTCGGCACGGATATCCAGCTCGCGAAACGCGGCACCCTTCTTCACGACATCGGCAAGGCGGTGACGCACGAGGTCGAAGGATCGCACGCGCTCATCGGGGCCGAGATCGCTCGCCGCCTGAAGGAATCGCCTGAAGTCGTGCATTGCATAGAGGCCCACCACGGCGAGGTCGAGCAGCGGACCATCGAGGCGGTGATCACGCAGACAGCAGATGCCATCTCCGGAGCACGCCCGGGGGCCCGGCGCGAGACCCTCGAGACTTATGTCAAGAGACTCGAACGGCTTGAAGAGATCGCTATGGAGTTCGAGGGTGTCGACAAGGTTTACGCGATGCAAGCGGGCCGTGAGGTCCGCGTCATGGTCAAGCCCGGCCAGATCGACGATCTCCAAGCCGAGGTGGTCGCCCGCGATATCGCCAAGAAGATCGAGGGCGAGCTCCAGTATCCGGGACAGATCCGCATCACGGTGATCCGGGAGATGAGGCACTCGGCCTACGCCAAGTAATACCCTCAGTGGTTATGAGCGAGAGCGCCGGCACTTATTTCATACGTACGTTCGGGTGTCAGATGAATGAGCACGACTCCGAGCGCATGGCGGGCATGCTCGAGGCGGATGGGTACCGCAAGGTGGACGCGCCGGAACAAGCGTCGGTGGTGGTGTTCAACACTTGCTGCATCCGGGAGAACGCCGATACCAGGCTTTACGGAAACCTTGGCCATATGAAGTCGCTTAAGGACCGTACCCCGGGCATGCGCATCGTGGTAGGTGGGTGTCTCGCGCAGAAGGACCGCAATGCCATCCAGCAGAAGGCTCCCTACGTCGATGTGGTACTGGGGACGCACAACCTGGCGAGCTTGCCGCGGTTGCTCGAGGAGTCGGCTGGCCAGCCTGCTTTCGAGATCCTCGAGCAGACCGAAGTTTTTCCTTCGGCCCTCCCTGCCCGCCGTACTTCGCCGTGGCATGCGTGGGTGTCGATCTCGATCGGGTGCAACAACTCCTGCACGTTCTGCATCGTGCCTGCGGTGCGGGGCCGGGAGGTGTCGCGGCGGGTCGGCGAGATCGTGCAAGAGGTCGAAGGGTTGGTCGCCGACGGTGTCGTGGAAGTCACACTGCTCGGACAGAACGTCAACTCTTATGGCCGCGACCTCGACGGCCGTCCGATGTTCGCCGCGCTCCTTCATGCTCTGAACGAGATCGAGGGGCTGGAGCGCGTCCGCTTCACGAGCCCCCACCCGAAGGACTTCCGGCGGGACACCGTCGATGCGATGGCCGAATGCTCCGTCGTGTGCGAACACATACACCTACCCGTGCAAGCGGGATCGGATCGGGTGCTGAAGCGGATGAAGCGTGCGTATACGCGACGCAGCTACTTAGAGAAGCTGCAGATGGTCCGCGACGCGATCCCGGGCGTTGCGGTGACGACGGACATCATCGTTGGCTTCCCGGGAGAGACCGAGGAAGACTTCAGCGAAACGCTGTCACTCGTCGAGGAGGCGCGGTACGACTCTGCGTTCACCTTCCAGTACTCGCCACGCCCGATGACCGAGGCTGCATCTTTCGAGGGACACCTGCCCAAAGAGGTGGTGCAGGAGCGCTACAACAGACTCACCACGTTGCAGGAGCGTGTCGGTCTCGAGCGTAACCAGGAGATGGTGGGGAGCACACAAGAGGTGCTCGTCGAGGGCAGCTCCAAGAAGGACCCGAACCGACTTACCGGGCGCACACGGAATAACAAGCTCGTGCACTTCTGGTCGGATGGCGCCGACGAAGGCTCCTTCCGCTCGGTAACGATCACAGGCGCACACTCCCACTTCCTCGAAGGCGATGTGACCGGCCGGCGTGAGCGGGGGAGAGCTCGCGGCCTCACGCTTCCTCTCGTCTCCGCGGGCTCCGGCTGTAGCTCCTGCGGTTGAGCGCCGGCATCACCGGCGCGCTCGTCCCTCACGCGCCATTGCTTCTGCCTGACATCGCCGGACCCAAGATCTCCGCTGACACCGAAACCATCCGTCGCGCGCTGGCGTCGCTGAGCTTCGACGATGTCGATCTCGTGATCGTGCTTTCGCCGCACGCCCGAGGCTGCGGTGTCTACGGCCGCGTTGACGGTACGCTCGACGAGTTCGGTGTCTCTGGCATCGAGCTACGACGCCCGAGCGACCCGGAAGCTGTGGATGCGCTGGCGGCGATGTGGGACAAGCCCACCCTTCCCGGCCCGGTCGATCATGGTGTTCTGGTGCCGATGATGATGCTCGCTACCGGAGAGATCCCCGTCGTGGCCGCGGGACTCGGTGAGGTCGACGACGGGTCCGGCTCGCCCGGCGATCCCGTGGCCGACGGGTCATCGTTCGCTCGGGCGATCGGCCAGTTGTCGATGCGACACACACTCTTCCTCGTGGCGAGCGCCCAAACGTCGTGCGCGTTGACTCCTCGAGCTCCCTTAACAGTACTGGCCGAGGCTAAACCTGCAGAAGCCGCGGTGCTAAGCGCCTTGCGAGGGGACCCCGCCGGTCTCCAGCGATCGGCCTCGGAACTGTGGCAGCGCGGCGGTTCGTGCTCGCCGGGGACTCTCGCTGCTTACGGCGAAGTCTTTGCCGGGAGATCTTCAGAGGTCCTTGCGTACGAGTACCCGTTCGGGGTCGGTTATGTAGTTGCGCGCGTGACGTGATGCCTGAGCGGGTCGCCGCGATCGTGGGGGCGACGGGCGTAGGCAAGACCGCGATCTCGCTAGCGATTGCCCCTCTGTTCGGTGCCGAGATCGTCTCGATCGACTCGATGCAGGTCTATCGCGGTATGGACATAGGAACCGCAAAGTCGCCTCCGTCGGCTCGGGACGCGGTGGTCCACCATCTGATCGATCGGTTCGACCCCACCGACGACGTGACGGTGGCGGAGTTCCAGGCGCTGGGTCGTGCCGCCATCGCCGACATCGCCGAGCGAGGACGCCACCCGCTACTGGTGGGCGGCTCGGGTCTTTATCTCCGGGCGGTCGTCGATGACCTTCGCTTCCCTCCGCGCTCGGTGGAGGTACGGGACGCGCTCGAGGCCGAGATCGCAACGCAGGGGCCCGAGGCCCTCCACGCCCGACTCATAGAGCTCGATCCGGCCGCGGCCGCCAAGATCGAACCCATGAATGCCCGCCGGATAGCGCGCGCGTTGGAGGTGATCGAGGTGACCGGCCGCCCCTTCTCCGAGAACGACGCATGGGAGCGGTTCGAGAGCATCTACGAGCTGTCGATCGCGGGGATGACGCGCCCGCGCGACGAGTTGTATGCGCGCATCGAAGAACGCGTTGACAGGATGCTTTCAGAGGGGCTCATCGACGAGGTCCGCAGGCTGCAGAATGCAGGCATGGCTCGCGGCGCGGGCCAGGCGCTCGGTTACCGCCAGATCCTCGAAGCGCCACCGGATCGGTCTCTCGAGCAGATCAGGGACGACATAGTCGCCGCTACGAAGAAGTTCGCCCGGCGTCAAGAGGCATGGTTCCGCAACGACCCTCGTGTGGTGTGGTTCGAACCAGGCGATCCGGATCTCGTGGGTCACCTGCTCGACTTCTTCTCCGAGCACTCCTAGGTCTTGTTTGCCTGCCATTCGTCACGGAGGATGCCCATCACCAGCTCGTCGGCGTAGTGGCCGTCTCGCCACGCGTTATCGCGGATCCTCCCCTCTTGGATGAAGCCACAGCTCTTGTACGCGTGGATAGCGCGTTCATTGTCGGCCAGCACCTCCAGCCAGACCTTGTGGGCATTGCGGTGACGGAAGGCGTAGTCGAGGAGCGTGCTCACCGCGTCTCGTCCGTAGCCTTTTTCCCATTCGGACTTCTCTCCGATGGCTATGGCGAGGCGCAGCGACA
>JAXDJR010000081.1:0-13990 GCA_034667545.1 Actinomycetota bacterium | reverse complement strand
ATCCCTGGGACTCTCAGCGGGTGCCCGGAGGGTCGAGTGGTGGCTCGGCCGCCCTCGTCGCCGCCGGTGCCATCCCGTGGGCGTGGGGCACCGAAACTGGAGGCTCGGTCCGTCAACCCGCGTCCCTATGCGGGGTCGTGGGCGTCAAGCCGACCTATGGGCTGGTGTCGCGCTACGGCATGACCGCGTTCGCATCGTCTCTGGATCAAGCCGGACCGATAGCCCGCACCGTCGCCGATGCCGCCGCCCTTCTCGAGATGGCGGCCGGGGCCGATCCCATGGACTCGACCTGCATCCCCGATCGGCCCCCTGCCCTCCTCGAGGGGATAGATCGGGGCATCGAAGGTCTTCGTATCGGGGTGCTCGAAAGCTTCGGGGATGCAGAGCCTCAGCCGGGGGTGAGCGCGCGGACAGAAGAGGCATACACGCGTCTCGAGAAACTCGGGGCACGGCTGGAATCGGTCAGGCTGCCTTCATTCGAGTACGGGATCTCGGCCTACTACCTGATCGCTCCGGCGGAAGCATCCGCCAACCTCGCCCGCTACGACGGCGTGCGTTACGGGTACCGCTCGGAGGGGGCCGACGACATAGTGAAGATGACCTCACGCACCCGCGCCGAGGGGTTCGGAGATGAGGTCAAACGGCGAATCATGCTGGGCACCTACGCTCTTTCCGCGGGCTATTACGACGCCTACTACGGGAAGGCTCAACGGGTCAGGACGCTGATCATCAAGGAGCTCGAGCGTGCCTACGCCTCCTTGGATCTGATCGTCTGTCCAACTTCACCCACCACCGCGTTCAAGTTGGGCGAGCGCACGGATGATCCGCTTGCGATGTACTTGTCGGATGTGCTCACGGTGCCGGTGAACCTTGCCGGAAATGCCGCGATAACCGTTCCGTGCGGCTTGTCCTCTACGGACGGGTTGCCAGTTGGTCTGCAGATCATCGCCAAGGCCCTCGACGAGAGCACGATGTTCCGCGCTGCGTACGCCTTCGAACATGATCTGGGATGGATCGACTCACCCGAAGGAAGGCCGCCGCTATGGCCGTGACCGCGCGCGCCTACACGACCATCATTGGTCTCGAGATCCATGTCGAGCTGAACACCGCGTCGAAGATGTTCTGCGGTTGCGCGGTTGCGTTCGGCGGAGATCCGAACACGCGGACGTGCCCCGTCTGTCTCGGCCTTCCCGGCTCTCTTCCCGTGGCCAACTTCAAGGCGGTCGAGTACACGATCAAGATCGGGCTCGCGTTGCACTGCGAGATCGTCCGAGCGTCGCTGTTCCATCGGAAGAACTACTTCTATCCGGATATGCCGAAGAACTATCAGATCTCGCAGTACGAGTTCCCGATCGCCAGCGGCGGCTTCCTGGAGATCCCTACCGAAAGCCCTCGCCGCATCGGTATCACTCGCGTCCACCTCGAGGAAGACACGGGTAAGTCGCTCCATGCCGGCGGATCGGGCCGGATCGCAGATTCGCAATATTCGCTGGAGGACTTCAACCGTGCCGGTACGCCTCTGGTCGAGATAGTCACCGAACCCGACATCGGCTCCGCCGAAGAGGCGCGTCTGTTCGTGACGGAGTTGCGCTCGATCCTGGAGTCCCTCGGTGTCTCGGACGTGCGCATGGAGGAGGGGTCACTGCGCGTCGACGCAAACGTGTCGGTCCGTGCTGAGGGCGAATCCGAGCATGGAGCGAAGGTCGAGGTAAAGAACATGAACTCGATCCGATCGGTCGGCCGCGCCCTCGAGTTCGAGGAGGCCAGGCAGAGACGGGCGCTCGATGCCGGAGAGACATTGGTTCAAGAGACGCGGCACTTCGATGAGAAAACGGGTTCCACCTCCTCGCTGCGGACCAAGGAGTTTGCCTTCGACTATCGCTACTTCCCCGAACCAGATCTGGTCCCGTTCGAGCCTTCTCGCCAGTGGGTGGAGGAGATCGCTTCGACGATGCCAGAGCTGCCCGCTGCACGGCGGATCCGGTTTGCTTCCATCTACGGATTGGGCGCCAACGACATCGACGTGCTGACGGCGTCGAAAGGGGTTGCCGATTGGTTCGAAGCTGCGGCCGCCGCCTACCAAGGCGACGCTAAGAAGATCGTGAACTGGATCATCGCCGACCTCTTCGGGCTGCTCAACGAGGCCGGTACTGAGCTGGCGGACTCCAAGATCACGCCGCCGGCTCTGGCGGACCTGGTGCGATTGGTCGATTCCGGCGCGATCTCCGGCAAGCAGGCCAAGCTCGTTCTCGCAGAGATGTTCGCCACAGGTGGAGACCCTGTCGAGATCTCCGAGGCCAGGGGACTGCGGCAAGAGAGCGACGCGGGCGCGATCGCTGCGATCGTCGATGAGGTGATAGCCGGCAATGCAGAGGCCGCCGCGAAGGTGAGGGCGGGCCAGACGGGCACGATCGGCTTTCTGGTGGGCCAAGTGATGAAGAAGACGAAGGGTCAAGCCAATCCCGCTCTCGCCAGCGAGCTCTTGCGGGAGCGGCTGTCGTCAGGAGGCTAGAGGTGCTCGACCTGTTACGCAAGGGGTGGCCCGTGACGCTCGAGATGACGGGGACGCTGCCGGCGCCGCCCGCCGTTGCATGGGAGCTCATCACCGATTGGGAGCATCTCGGCGAGTGGATGCTCGAAGCCTCGGATTTTTGCGTGACCTCCGAGCAGCGGGAGGGCGTAGGTGTTGAAGCCGAAGCAACGATCGCGATCGGCGCTTTCCGCAGTCGCGACAGGGTCCGGGTGTCGCGATGGGAAAAAGAGCGGTGCGTCGCCATCGAGCATCTCGGCTGGGTGAGGGGACTTGGCGAGATGTTCCTGACGCCGGCCGACGAAGGAGCCACCTTCCTGTTGTGGCGAGAAAAGCTCTGGCCCCCGCTTGGTGGCATCGGGGCCGTGGGGCTGGCGCTGATGAAGCCGGTGATGCATGGGATCTTCCGCCGAGATGTGCGCGTTCTCATCGCTCTCGCCCGTGCCCGCTCGGCGGCTTAGCTTTCGTCCTCCGCATCCCACTACTAGGCTCGGTTTTGTGAAGCCGGAGGGCCTGGACGCGGACAGCACCAAACTCGCCGATCTTGTCCAGGAACGGAACGGGCTCTTGAGTGAAGTCTTCAACCTCAACGACTTCGAGTCGCTAGCACGGCGCTCTATGGCATCCGACGCCTTCGACTACTGCGCGGGCGGGGCCGGCGATGAGATCAGCCTCAGTGAGAACGTTTCGTCGTTTGCCCGGTGGAAGCTCCGTCCACGCGTGCTGGTCGATGTGTCAGCCATCGACATCTCGACTGAGATCCTGGGTGCCCGCGTAGCGATGCCCGTAGGTCTTGCTCCCACTGCGCTCCAACGGTTGGCCCATCCCGAAGGGGAAGTGGCCACCGCGCGCGCAGCAGCTGCGACAGGTGTCGTGTTTTGCGTTTCCACCCTGGGGAGCCGCACGATAGAAGACGTGGCCGAGGCCGCCGGCAAACCGGTGTGGTTCCAGCTGTATGTTCATAAAGACAGGGGTGTTTCGAGATCGTTGATAGAGCGGGCCGAAGCCTCGGGCTACGACGCGCTCGTGGTGACGGTTGACTTGCCGGTCGTCGGTATCCGGGAAAGAGATCTTCGGAACCATTTCGCCATCGCTCCGGAGCTGTACGGCAACCTCGTTGTCGCCGGCAACGAGGGCCGGGAGCTTCACGAGCTGGTTCACTCGCTCTCCGACCAGGCTTTGACGTGGGACGACCTCGCCTGGATCCGGGAGGTCACTTCGTTGCCGGTGGTAATCAAGGGGATCCTCACCTCAGAGGATGCCGCGCTCGCGGCCGAGCACGGCGCGGATGCGATCGTCGTCTCCAATCACGGTGGCCGGCAGCTCGATCGAACCGTCCTCGCTATAGATGTTCTGGAAGAGGTGGTCGAAGCGGTGGACGGCAACCTCGAGGTCTATATGGACGGCGGTGTTCGCCGCGGCAGCGATGTGGTGACGGCCTTGGCTCTCGGCGCGCGCGCGGTATTCATCGGCAGGCCCTATCTATTCGCGCTTGCCGCGGGCGGGCAGCGCGGCGTGGAGAGGGCTCTGGAGCTGTTGGCGGCAGAGGTCGAGAATGCGATGGCGTTGCTCGGAGCTCGAGAGGTCGGCGCGATCACGAGAGCGAACGTGACGCGCGTCTGAAGTCAGGCGAGTGCGGAAGCGATCCGGTCGATTCCTTCTGCGAGATCGTCATCGCTCAGCGCGTAGCTCAAGCGCGCATAGCCGGGTGCACCGAAACCCTCACCGGGAACGATCGCAACCAGCGCCTTGTCCAGCAAGAGGTCTGCAAGGTCGAGCGTGCTTGCGATCTTCCGGCCCCCGATCGTGCGGCCCAGGAAAGTCTTGAAGGATGGGAAGCAGTAGAAGGCGCCCTCGGGTTCGTAGCAATCTACCCCGTCGATATCGTTCAGGAGCTTGTGCATAGCCATACGTCTGCGGTCGAACGATTGGCGCATCTCGTGGGCCGCGGTGAGATCGCCGGCAACCGCAGCCAGAGCGGCGGCCTGCGAGATGTTCGAGACATTGGATGTCGACTGCGATTGCAGAGATGCCGCCGCCTTGATGATGTCGGCGGGCCCGATCATCCAACCGATGCGCCACCCCGTCATCGCGTAGGTCTTTGCGACGCCGTTGAAGACGATGCACCGCTCGGCGAGCTCGGGGACGAGCACCGGCATCGAGCTGACCACCGCGTCTCCGTAGACAAGGTGCTCGTAGATCTCATCGGTCAGGACCCAAACTCCGTGTTCCGCGGCCCACCTGCCGATCGCTTCGACCTCTTCGGGGGGATAGACGGCCCCGGTCGGGTTCGACGGGGACACGAAGACGAGCGCTTTGGTTCTTTCGGTGCGTGCGGCCTCGAGTTGCTCGACCCCCACCCGGAAGCCTGTCGCTTCGGAGGTTGCCAGCGCGACAACGGTTCCGCCGGCGAGACGGACCATCTCCGGATAACTGACCCAGTAGGGGGCCGGGATCAGGACCTCGTCACCGGGGTCGATAAGGGTCAAGAAGGCGTTGAACAGGGCGTGTTTGCCTCCCGCGGAGACCAACACTTGCGAGGGCTCCGCCTCGAGACCCGAGTCGCGTGCCGTCTTGCTCGCGATCGCGGCTCGCAGCTCGGGGAGGCCCTCCGTCGGGGTGTAGTGGTGATAGATCGCGTGGGCGGAAGCTTCGGCGGCGGCCTTGACGATGTGGCCGGGGGTCGGAAAGTCTGGTTCGCCCGCCCCGAAACCGATCACGTTCTCGCCGGCGGCCTTTAGCGCCTTGGCCTTTGCATCCACGGCAAGGGTTGCCGATGGCGCTATCCGAGCGACTCGCTTCGAGATCCGTCGTTCCACGTGCCGTCCACTCTATGAAGGGATGTCCTTCGAATCCTGCCATGGCGCGAGAAGATGACTCAGGCAATGAGCGACCCGTCGACCATCACTATCCCCCCGGAGCTCCGGCCGTCGGATGGTCGCTTCGGATCGGGACCGTCCAAGATCCGAAGCGAGGCGGTGGCCGCTCTCTATCGCGGCGCCGCCGGGTATCTCGGCACGAGTCATCGGCAGGGTGGGGTGCGCTCGGTGGTGCGCCGGGTGAAGGACTCTCTTCTGGGGCTGTTCGGCCCCCCCGACGGATACGAAGTAGTTCTCGGGGTGGGGGGCACCACTTCTTTCTGGGATGCTGCCGCCTTCGGTCTGATCGAAGCGAGGTCCCAGCACCTCGCGTTCGGTGAGTTCTCGTGGCGGTTCGCTCAGGCCGTAGCTGCAGCTCCTCACCTGGAGGAGCCTGAGATCATCTCCAGTCCGCCGGGAACGCACCCGTCGGCGCACCCCACCGAGGGAGTGGACGTCTACGCGCTGACTCACAACGAAACCTCCACCGGCGTGTCGATGCCGGTCCGCAGGCCTTCCGCCGATGGGCTGACTGTGGTGGACGCGACCTCCGCCGCGGGGGCTCTTGCTGTCGATCCGGCCGACTTCGACGTTTACTACTTCGCTCCCCAAAAGGTCTTCGCCTCGGACGGAGGTCTGTGGCTGGCATTGTGTTCGCCGGCGGCTCTCGACAGGATCGAGAAGGTCGCCGCCTCGGGCCGGTACATACCGGCGTCGCTGGGGCTGTGGCCCGCGGTCGAGAACTCGAGGAAGGACCAGACCAACAACACCCCGGGGCTTGCCTCGCTCTTCCTGATGGCTGAACAGTTGGCCTGGATGCTCGAGAACGGGGGCCTGGAGTGGGCGGTGGCGAGATGCGATTCTTCGGCTCGGATCCTGTATGAGTGGGCCGAAGCGAGCGAGGTCGCGACTCCGTTCGTCACCGATCCGGCCCAGCGCAGCCCGGTGGTCGGGACCATCGACTTCGCAGACAGCGTGGACGCGCCGGCCATCTCGAGCGCCCTGCGGGCCAACGGCATCGTCGACACCGAGCCCTATCGCAAGCTCGGGCGCAACCAGCTGCGCATCGCTATGTATCCCGCGATCGAGCCGGATGACGTGCAGCGATTGACCCGCTGCATCGATTTCGTGCTGCACACTCTCGGCTCCTGAGGGGCGGCTGGATACGATGTGCGCGATGAAGGTCCTGGTCAGCGAGCCCCTGTCCGAAGCGGGGCTCAAGCTCTTGCGGGACCACCACGACGTCGATGTCCGGTTGGGTCTGTCCCCGGCTGAGCTGCTCGATGTTGTTGCCGGATACGACGCGCTGATAGTTCGCTCTGCTACTAAAGTGACAGCTGCAGTGCTGGAAGCTGCCCCCCGTCTGAAGGTCGTTGGGCGGGCCGGCATCGGTCTCGACAACGTCGATGTTGAGGCCTCGACGAAGCAGGGGATCCTGGTGGTGAATGCTCCGCAGTCGAATGTTTTGTCGGCTGCAGAGCACACGATGGCCTTGCTTCTCGCGCAGGCACGGAACGTCCCGCAGGCGCACGCAGCGCTGGTTGCAGGGTCTTGGGAGCGAGAGCGGTGGCAAGGGGTCGAGCTGCACGGCAAGACTCTTGGTGTGGTCGGCCTCGGCCGTGTGGGAACGCTCGTCGCCCAACGTGCGAGCGCGTTCGGTATGCACATCATCGCGTTCGATCCGTACGTTCCACCGAGCCGCGCCGAGCAGATGGGCGTGGAATTGCTCGACACTGTGTGTGAGGTCTGCAGCCGGGCAGACTTCCTGACGATCCACCTCCCCCGCACCGCCGAGACGGTCGGGCTGATCAGCGAGCGTGAACTGTCTCAGGCGCGTCCCGGGATCAGGATCGTCAACACGGCTCGGGGAGGGTTGATCGACGAGGAGGCGCTGCTCCGAGCGCTCAAAGACGGACGCGTGGCGGGTGCGGCCATCGACGTCTTTGAGGGGGAGCCGGTAACGGAACACCCATTGTTCGAGTTCCAGAACGTTGTCGTCACGCCTCATCTCGGAGCCTCGACTATCGAGGCTCAAGACAAGGCAGGTCTTGCGATAGCGGAGCAGGTGCTGTTGGCACTGCGCGGAGATTTCGTGCCCTACGCAGTCAACGTCGATGCTGGAACCGAGATCCCAGAGCCGGTCCGCCCGTATCTGCAATTGGCCGAACGCTTGGGGCGCGTGGTCGTGGGATTGTCCGGCCGGGGGATAGACACATTGCGGTTGAGCTACAACGGTCAGATCGCGGACCACGACACGAGAGCGCTAACTCTGGCGAGCCTAAAGGGCGCCTTCTCTTCTGTTGTCCACGAACCGGTCACCTTTGTTAACGCGCCGTTGGTCGCGCGAGAACGCGGCGTATCGGTAAGCGAGTCCAAGTGCACGACTTCGAACGATTACGTGAACATGATCGAAGCGTCTGCCGGATCGCGCGGCGAGGGAGTATCCGTCGCGGGCGTTCTCGCAGGAAAGCGCGGGATCGAAAAGCTCGTAGGGGTCTACGGCTACGACATAGACATGGCGTTCGCCCCGGTAATGGCTTTCTTCCGCTACGAAGACCGTCCGGGGATCGTGGGAATCGTCGGGACGCTGCTGGGGGAAGCCGGCGTCAACATCGCCAACATGCAGGTCGGCCGCGATTCGGAAGGAGGCGAAGCGCTCATGGCGCTGGCGCTCGACTCTCCGGTCCCGGGGCCGATCCTCGACGACATCGTGAGTCGAGCGGCTCTGCGGGACGCCCGGCTGATAGTGCTTAACCCGGACTAGAGTTCATCTGCTAGCAGCGTAGCGAGGGGGACTCATGCCGATCGAACCGGTCGACAAGATCTGGATGAACGGCGAGCAGGTCGATTGGAAGGACGCGACGGTTCACGTTCTCTCCCACGCGCTTCACTACGGGACCGGCGTTTTCGAAGGGATCCGCTGCTACGAGACCCCTCGGGGGCCGGCGATCTTCCGGCTGCGCGACCACCTCGAGAGGATGGAGGGATCGGCAAAGATCTTCTTGATGGATATTCCTTACTCCATCGACGAGTTGATCACCGCTACGCATGAACTGATAAGGGCGAACGGGATGAGGTCCTGTTACATAAGACCGATCGCTTACCGGGGCTTCGGGGGTGAGATGGGGGTCAACCCCGAAGCCAATCCCATCGATGTCTCGATCGCGGTGTGGGCATGGGGCTCTTATCTGGGCGATGAGGCCCTGCAACGCGGGATCAGGATGACTATCTCGTCATGGCGGCGGCACGACCCGAACATCATCCCGCCCCAAGCGAAGGTCACCGGCGGGTACATCAATTCCTCGATGGCCAAGCTCGAAGCGACCCGCGACGGCTACGACGAGGCAGTTATGCTCAACCCGCAGGGCTTCGTGTCTGAGGCGACGGGCGAGAACCTGTTCATCGTCAGGAACGGCGAGCTGTTGACACCCCCGTTGATCGAGGGCCCCTTACCGGGGATAACTCGCAGCTCGATCATCGATGTTGCACGCGACCTCGGCATGACGGTCTACGAAACGGCGTTAACGCGCGCCGATCTCTATCTCGCCGAAGAGATGTTCGTTACTGGAACGGCGGCGGAAGTGACGCCGGTGCGGGAGGTTGACGAACGAGCCCTAGGTGAGCCCGGGCCGGTTACGCAAGCTCTGCAGTCGAAATACTTTTCGATCGTCAAGGGAGGAGACGAGAAGTACTTCGACTGGCTCGATTTCGTGGACGAATGCTGAGCTAGACGAACGCGGTGGCTCCCGAGCGCCTGGGGTCGTGAGCTGCATCGACCGTTCCAGCAGAATCCACCGAGGCGGCTTGCACCCCGCCGAAGAACATGTGTGGTTCCGAGTAAGCATCGAGAGGAAGTCCAAGCTCTTCTGCAGGCAGTCCCGGCTCAAAGCACAGCACGGGCCCGTCGGGGCGGTGTTGCACGTGAGCGCGTGGCCGCGCGACAGCTTCCGCCAGCGAGACTCCATCCACCGCTAGTGCGATCAGGGTCTGGGCGATGGCTCCCACTATGCGGTCGGCTCCCGGCGAGCCGAGCGCCACGCACAGGTCAGGTCCGGAGGCAACCGTGGGCGTCATGTTGGAGTGGCACCGGGAGCCGGGGGTCATCCCGAACGCGCCGCGAGGGTTCAGCTCTTCTTCGCCGAGAGTGTTATTGAGCAGGACACCCTGGGCGATCAACCCAGAGCCGTAGCCGTTCGATTCGGTCACGGCACAGACCTGCCCATCGGCGTCGGCTGTCGACATGTGACTCGTGGACCCAGACCTAGCCCTGGTCGAGCGCAGTTGTTCGAGGGCCTGTTGCAGTGCGCCGGCGACCTCGCCGGGATCTTCGTATCTCTCGCTGCGATAGCCGATAGCGGCTCCTTCGGCATCGACGACCGCGCGCAGGCGCGCGACGGGATCGGAGAGATTGGCGCCCTCTAGAAGCGAGAGCATGTGTACAAGAACCGCACCGCCTACCGCTGGAGGCGGGTTGGCTTCGACTGTCCAGCCGAACGCGGGGGTCGAGATGGGGTCCCGGCGCTCGGCGCTATAGCGAACGAGATCCTCGATCGACAACGCCCCGCCGTCCTCTTGCACTGCGTTTACCAACCCCTCGCCAAGGGGACCCCCGTAGATCGCCTTCGCGCCGTCGGAGGCGATGAGCTGCAGTGCATCGGCGAGCTCGGCCTGAACGAACGGGTGACCTTCCTTAAGGGGTCCTTGTTCGTTTCCGAAGAGGCGGTTGGAGATCGCGTACTGCGACCAGATCCGGGTCCATGTCACGGATAGGTAGTACGCGGAGGTGCGCGGGAATCTGATGCCATCGCGTGCCGCCGCTATAGCGGGCCCAAACAGCGCCGGCCATTCCACCTGACCGTGCGCCTGCCATGCTGCTTCGATAGCCGCCACGATCCCAGGAACCGCAACAGCACCGCCGCCGATGCCCGTGTGGAGACCGTTCGCGTAGTCGGGAACGAAGATACGCGTCAGCTTCGCATCGGGGCCGACTCCAAGAGGCATGGCGTTGTTGCCGTCGAAGACGTCGGTCCTTCCGTTACCGGTCCTGACGATGATGAAGCCGGAGCCCCCGAGAGAGGCCATGAAGGGTTCCGCCACCCACGCCATGATCGCGGAGGCGAGGCATGCATCGACAGCGTTACCTCCGGCGGCTCCGATCTCGGCAGCCGCGTCCGCGCTGAGCTGATTGCCTGCTGCTATCGCCAGTCTCGGGGAGCCCATGCTGCCGATGACTCTAAGTGCCGCAGTTAATCTGACCCAGATGACCACCTCAGTTGTGCGCACCAGGATCGCCCCGGCACCGAGCGGCTCCATCCACGTCGGCAATGCCAGGGCTGCGCTCTACAACTGGCTCTTCTCCCGTCAGAACCAGGGTGTCTTCGTGTTGAGGATCGAAGACACCGATCAGAAGCGAGCGGATGAAGCTGCGTATGGAGCGATCGTTGAGGACCTCGAATGGCTCGGATTGACATGGGACGAAGGGCCGTTTCTACAGAGCAAGCGCGCGGAACATTACGCGTCGGCTGCCGAGCGCTTGGTCGAGATGGGGAGCGCGTACCGCTGCTACTGCACCCCCGAGGAGCTGGACACCAGACGAAAAGCTGCTATGGCGGCGGGCCGTCCCCCGGGGTACGACGGGCGGTGCCGTTACCTGTCCGCCGAGGAGCGTGCAGCTTTCGAAGCCGAAGGACGCACCTTCGCATTGCGCTTTCGAGTGCCCGAGAACCGGACCATCGCGTTCGATGACGTAGTGCGGGGGCCGGTCGTTACCGACACCGCTCAGATTTCCGACTTCGTGATCCAGCGCTCCGACGGTGGTCCCACGTACATGCTGGCAGTGACCGTCGATGACCTCGAGATGGACATCACGCACGTGATCCGCGGTGAGGATCTGCTCGCGTCGACGCCGCGCCAGATCTTGATCCGGGAGGCGCTGGGGGTTACCGATGTCCCCGTGTTCGCTCATCTGCCTTTGCTCGTCTCGTCGGACGGCCGTCCTCTGTCGAAACGGTGGGGAGACGTTTCCGTCCGGGCGTACCGAGACGCAGGGTTCCTTCCGGAGGCGATGGTGAATTACCTCGCTCTCCTCGGATGGTCGTTCGACGACAAGACGAACATCTTCTCGGTCGAGGAGCTCGTCGAGAAGTTCTCCCTCGAGCGAGTGGGCAAGAATCCTGCCGCGTTCGATGTCGTGAAGCTGGAATGGCTGAACGGGATCTACATCAAGCAACTCGAACCCAGCGATCTCGCCGAGAGGTTGGTTCCGTTCTGCGTGCGCGCAGGGATCGACGCCGACTCCGAGAGCGGTCGACGGCTGCTCGTCGCGGTTGCGCCTCTGATCAGCGAACGTCTCAAGCGCCTCGATGAAGCCCCTTCCATGATCAGGTTCCTCTTCGGGCCGGTGACCCTGGACGAGAAGGCGTCGAAGACGATCCAGGGTCAGGCTGAGTACCTCCGGGCGGTCGCCGATCGCCTCGCCGCGCTGCCGGGCTGGACCGGCCCTCAGATAGAAGCAGCACTCCGAGAGCTGGCCGCAGAGCGTTTTCTCAAACCGAAGCAGGCATTCCAACCGATCCGCGCCGCGGTCACCGGAACGTTGATCTCGCCCCCATTGTTCGAGTCCTTGGAGATCCTGGGCAAAGACACCTCGATCGACCGTCTGATGGCCGCGCCGCAAAGCGTCGTCGTCTAGCGGGTGGTGCCCTTCCTCGGCCGCCACGTCTGAGGGAACCGGATACTCGACGGTTCGCGTTCCTCGAGCTCGAGTTGGTGACGGCGGGCGCGGAGGATGTCGGTCCGGGTGCAGATACCAACCAAGTGATCGTCGCCGTCGACGACCGGAAGAGCTTCCACGCCTTCATCGAGCATCCGATGGAGTGAGTACAGCAACGTGTCGGTAGCCAGCGCCGTGACCACATCCTCGTCTGCGATCTCTGTTAGCGGTGTCGACGCGGGGTCAGCGGAGCGCACAACCGTCGAGCGCGTGCAGATCGCAACCAGCTTGCCGTCGGGATCAACCACCGGGTAAGCGCTATGAGTGGCCTCATCGAAGTGCCGGCGGGCATCGTGCAGAGTCACATCCGAGGGCAGAGTGTTCACATCGGTGGTCATGACCTGGCGTACGAACATGGTTCGCAAGATGTCGACCTCGTAATCGCCCCGCACCCGCAAGCCTCGCCGGGCGAGCTTTTCGGTGAGGAGGCTCTCTTCGAGCAATGCACTTGCAACAAGATCGGCGATCACTCCCGCAAGCATCAGAGGCAGGATCATCTGGTAGTCGCGCGTGATCTCGAACAGAAAGACGATGGCGGCGAAGGTCGCGCGCGTAGCGGCCCCGAAAGTGGCGGCCATCGCTACGAGTGCGAACCCGCCGGCACTGAGGCTGGGAACTCCACGATGCAGCAGTTGACCGAGGGCGCTTCCGAAGGCGCCGCTGATCAACAGGATCGGAGCCAGCGTTCCGCCCGAGGTTCCCGACGCGAGGGCCACCCACCACGCGAAGAGCTTCGCCAACCCCAAGATCAGGAGCGTGCCGATGGCTAGACGTCCCGCAAGGACCGCGCTGATCGACGGATAGCCGACCCCAAGGACGCGCGGGACGAAGAAGCCGATGATCGCGAAACCCAAGGCGCCGATGGCGGGATGCCAGAACCTCGGGATCGGCAACCGTTCGAATCCATCTTCGAACAGCGACAGGCCCTTAACGATCACCACGGCGAGCAGCCCGGCCAGGATGCCGAGCAAGGCGTAGAGAGGCAGCTTGGCGATCCCGGCGAAGTCACTGGGGGGAACCGTGAAGAGAGGGCCTGAACCGAACAGCGAGATATGTACGGCCCCCGCGACGCTCGATCCCACCACGAGGGGCACGAAGGCGCGGGTCGAGAATTCGAACAGAAGGAGCTCGAGCGCCAGAACGACTGCGGCCAAGGGAGCGCCGAAGGTCGCGGCCATCCCGGCGGCGGCACCTGTCGCCAGCAAGATCTTGCGCTCGGACGGTGACAGCGGAAGAAGCTGGCCGATCAACGAGCCGAAGGCCCCTCCGGTGACGATGATGGGTCCCTCGGCCCCGAAAGGCCCTCCCGTTCCGATGGCGATAGCGGCCGAGAGCGGCTTTGCGAGAGCCGTCTTGGGCGAGATGCGGCTCTGCTTCGTGAGGATCGCTTCCATCGCCTCGGGGATCCCATGGCCCCGGATGGCGGGCGCCCATTGCGCCAGCACCGACACGAGCATCGCCCCCGCAACGGCGGCCACGATCAAGCCGATACCCGGATGGAAGTTCGCGAACGAAGGGATGTTCCAACCGAAGCGATGGAAAAGAGCGAGGTTGGTTAGCAAGCCGATGAGGTGCAACAGGAGCCACGCAGCTCCGCCCGCAGCCAGGCCCACCAGCGCAGCCAGAGCACTCAGCAAGAGGACGCGCCCGGTGGGTGTGTGCATCCTGACGCGGGGTCGCGGGCGACCCTCAGACGTAGCGGTCATGGCAGTATCCTTCGGCTGCTCTGATGGGGCGTGGGGTAACCTGGCAGCCCGGCGGATTCTGGTTCCGCTAGTCCTGGTTCGAATCCAGGCGCCCCAGCTCGTACGGCCCGGTAGTCTAGTTGGC
>JAXDJR010000080.1:0-9139 GCA_034667545.1 Actinomycetota bacterium | reverse complement strand
GAGCGCAAGTAATGACAGGACGAAAACCGGGATCGACTGCCCCGCCGATGCCAGGATCATGGTTGCTCGATCCCATGTCGTGCCGCGGCGCCGCGCGGAAACGGTTCCTACGAGCACCCCCAGCGCTACCCAGACCAACGAAGCACCGACTGCTATCGACAGCGTTGGGGGGATAGCAGGTCTGAGCAAGCTGCTGACCGGGGCCCCCGCTGCGTAGGAAAACCCGAGATCCCCGTGCAGCAGTCGCAGGAGGTAATGACCGATCTGGTCGTAAAGAGGCTTGTCGAGTCCCAGCGCGTGATTGATCCGGCGCATCTCGTGCACGGTGGGGTTCCTTCCCGCGAGCAGGACCGCAGTTGGGCTGACTCCACCGGGTGGCGGGCGTCCACCGGCGTTGGGCAAGGCGAAGAAGATGACGAAGATCGCGCTTGCCACCAGCATCAAGGTCACAGCGGCTATCAATAGCCGCCTGACGATATAAACGACGATCGTCTGATTTCTCACGGGCCTCTTTCTACGCGGGCAACTTGGAGCAAGTGGAGTCTTACTGCTCGATTTTCGGCAGCTTCTGGCGCAGTGTACGGACTGGCGCGAACAGATCGCCCCGCTCGTCGACCCGCGCCAGCACGTCTCGCGTCTCGAAAACCAACTGCGCTTGGTCGCCCCTGGCGACGGCCCGCTCTATCTCTTCCCATGTGACCGGCGTCGAGACCGTGGGTCGCGGGCGAGCTCGGAGGGAGTAGACGGAGACCGTGGTCTTGTGGCCGTCGTTCTGACTCCAGTCGATCAAGACTTTGCCCCCTCGGAGCTCCTTCTTCATCTTGGTCACTACCTTCTCCGGCGTCTGTCCCTCCAACATGGTGGCCGTTGATAGTGCGAAGGCGGCGGTTTGATCGTAGGTAACTTTCGTGTTTAGCGGTACGTAGAGCTGCATGCCCTTCGAGCCGGACGTCTTGCACAAAGTTTCGAGGCCCGCCTCGGCAAAATGATCACGCAAACGGATCGCGATGCTGGCACAGTCCAGGATGCCGGCGGGGGGGCCGGGATCAAGGTCGAAGACCACAGCAGTGGGACGCTCCAGGTCCGGCTCCCGTGCGAGGGTGGCGTGCAGCTCGAGGTTGCCTAGATTAGCGGCCCACAACAATGCGGCAACGCTGTCTATGGCGCAGTATTCAACGTCCTTGTCATCTCTTTGCCTGCGCATCGTGATCGTGCCCACCCACCCGGGACGGTGCGGAGGACACCTCTTCTCGTAGAAGAAGTTTCCGGTGACCCCGTCCGGATAGCGCTTGAGAGTTACCGGCCGGCGCTTCAAGTAGGGCAGGACGACCGGCGCAATGGCTTTGTAGTAGGCGATCACGTCACCCTTGGAAAATCCTGTCTCGGGATAGAAGACCTTGGCGAGATTCGAGACCTCGAGCTGACGATTGCCCACCTTGAGGCGTTCCTTGATGCTCATGAGCGGTTCCTCCCGGTGCGACGAGGGCACGCAAGCCCGAACTGATTCTTAGCGAAATCTCGACAAGGGCCCTCGGAGTCGTGGTCTTCAGGTGCCTACAGTAGAGGAATGGTGAAGCGGAAGATCGCGGTGATCGAGGACGAGGAAACCATCGCCTCGGCAGTGGCGGCGCGTTTGACCAAAGAGGGCTTCGAGGTGGAAACGGCGTCGGACGGTCCTTCGGGCGTCCAGTTGTGCGAGCGACTGGACCCGGACGTAGTGGTTCTCGACCTCATGCTGCCCGGATTCGATGGCCTCGAAGTATGCAGACGCATCCAGAAGAAGCGGCAGGTTGGTGTCCTGATGCTTACCGCGCGTGATTCCGAGACCGACATGCTGGTCGGGCTAGGTATCGGTGCCGACGACTACATGACAAAACCCTTCTCGATCCGCCAGCTAGTTGCGCGAGTGCACGCCCTCCTCCGGCGTGTCGAACGATTTCCGGCCCCCGCAGGGGCGGCGGTGACGGTGGGGGACCTCGAGGTTGATCCCGGGAGTAGACAGGTTCGCGTCGGGCAACGCGAGATTCATCTCACGCCGCTCGAGTTCGACCTTCTCTACCACCTCGCTGCCACTCCGGGCACTGTGTTCAGCCGCGAGCAACTGTTGGCGGACGTGTGGGGCTACCGCGATGGCTCGGGTGCGCGGACTATCGATTCACATATCGGAGCGCTACGACGCAAGCTTGGCTCGGATCTCGTGCGAACGGTGCACGGCGTGGGCTACGCAGTGAGGAAGGCATAGTGAGACCCCTGGACCCGTTGTCATCGATCAAGATGAAGCTTGGTGTCGTGATTGTCGCCGCGGTGGGGGTGACCGTTGCCGTGGTTGCGATCGGAAGCACTGCTGATATCCCCTTCCTCGTCCTTGCGGTTGTCGCGGGCCTGCTTTCGCTGGCGATGGTGCAGTTTCTCGCACAAGGCATGACCTCGCCGCTGCGCGCAATGGCGATAGCTGCTGCTGCGATGGCCCGAGGTGAGTACGACCGCCATGTGACTGCAACTTCACGCGACGAAGTGGGCGAGCTTGCGCGCGCCTTCAACAAGATGGCTGCAGAGCTTGCGGAGGTCGACCGGATGCGCCGGGACCTCATCGCCAACGTTTCTCATGAGCTTCGGACGCCGATCAGTGCGCTTCAAGCTGTTCTGGAAAATCTCGTCGACGGGATCGAGACCGCCGACGAAGCCCAGTTGCGGATCATGCTTCGCCAGGTCGAACGCCTCGGGCGCCTGGTGGCCCAGCTTCTCGATCTCTCCCGTTTGGAATCGGGGGCGATCCCATTGCAGCGGACGGTTTTCGAGGTGAGGCCTGTGCTCGAGCAGGCGATCCAGGAGTCGCGGCTCCTTCTCGAGCGCCGGAACGGAACAGGGATCCAGTTGGCGGTAGTTGTCGAACCGGAGACCCTGGAGCTCGAGGGCGATCCCGAACGCGTCCACCAGGTGGTTACCAACCTTCTGGAGAACGCAGTGAGACACTCGCCGCCTGGCGGGAGGGTAGTGCTTGGGGCTCACGGACGCGCGGATGCGGTCACGATCGAGGTCATCGATGAAGGTCCCGGTATACAGCCGTCGGAAGCATCCCGTGTGTTCGAGCGTTTCTATCGTTCGGATGCGGCGCGGAGCAGTGACGGGGGCACTGGTCTGGGGCTTTCCATCGCCAGATGGATCGTCGACCTGCACGGCGGCGATATCCGTGCGGAGCAGAACTTCCCGCATGGATGCCGGATGGTGGTCGAGTTGCCGCGCGCTTACGAAATTACGAGGTGAAACCTCCACACAGACCGGAGAGTCACCTCGTGCGCGAGCCCTAAGAAGGTCTTAACTGCACAGAGTCGAGACTGCGGGTTGCTGGGCCCTGTATGACCTGCCCGTCGAACTTGTACCGAGAGCCATGGCACGGGCAATCCCATGTCTTATCCCTATCGTTCCATTGCACGCTGCATCCCATGTGCTGACAACGAGGCGATAGACCGTAGGCGTGACCCTCCGCATCGATGTACACCGCGACTTTCTTACCCTCTACGTCCACGACTCCGCCGCGATCCGGGCCCAGATCGGCGATCGTTCTCTCTGTCGTTTTTGCGATCAGGAGGTCTTGGCCGCTGCCGTGCGCGAGCTGGGTTGGAACCGCAGTCATCGTGTACCGCCGGGTTCCGACGATTCCTTTGTTACCCACGATGATCAAGTCCCGGTGTTCCTCCTGCGCAACCTCCTGGATCTTCTCCGCAGGCTCCCCTTCGACGATTCGGGTTTGGATCGGGACCCAGTCCGGTTTCGAGGCACCTGCTCGTTCGAGCACGATCGCGCCAATGATCGGGTCGCCGGCGACGTACAGGACCATTACGCCGATCTCTAAGATCATGCCGAGGTCGAACGCCTTCAGAACTGCTGCAGTGGCCGAAGGTGAGCCGTCGGTCCCCACCAAGATGCCGCGATACGGCTGGTCGTATCGCTCCCGCCTCACTTTGTCACGTGTGCGCACGATCAAAACGTCTGTCGGTGCTTTGTGAGCGGTTCGTTCCGCCACCCCGCCCAATCGAAAGTGTCGGAGATGACCCATACCGACGTCGCCGACAACGATGAGGTCTGCCGACGACTCAGAAGCCGACTCCGCTATCGCATCGGCCGGCTCTCCCGTACGAACCGATCCCGTGGCTTCGATGCCATGGCGCTGGGCGGAAGCGCAAGCCTTGGCGACGATGTTCTTAGCTTCCCGATGCGCAATCGGAGAAGCGGTCCCGCACACGATCACCATGCGCGCGCCCATCCTCTTGGCTATCCGCGTGGCCTGATGCTGTGCACGGTACGCAGTAGGCGACCCATCCGTTCCGACGACAATCGTCCTGTATGCCATCGCGCTATTTCGCCACCAAAGTTCCTGTCATCTGTTGAGGGTGCACCGTACAGATAAATCGATAGGTCCCCGCCTTCAAGACCGGCACCTGGTATGTCACCCGCTGAGGGCCCGGGACGAGATTGCCGCTAAAGAGAGTCCTTCCGCCGGAGGTAAGGATCGCGACGTTGTGGGACACGCCAGCCGCGCGATTGTCGAAGGCCAAGGTGAACCTCTCGCCGGCAGGGACTAAAAGATTGTCGGTGCTGAAAGCGATCTCCGTCGCCGCTAAGGAAACCATCGCTTCTCGAGTCCCGGAGGTGATAGTTGATGCCGCCCTGGGGGCGGCTGTGACCGCCTGGTTTGGAGTCAGCCCCAAGGTGGGTTTGAACAACATCAGGTAGAGGATCGCGACGAGTCCCGTGAGACCTATGGCAGCTATCGTCATCGGCCGACCCGACCCCAAGATTGAGTCGTACTGCTGTGGGCTTACCGCTTCGGAACCCTCCACGATCGCGGTAGTCACGAATCTCACGCGCCTGTAGTAGGGACGCGCCATGCCATACATAGCAAGCGACACCACCAGCAGGATGATGAGCGCTGCCCAGATCCACCCGTAGGCCCAGAGATTGCCGAGGAACGCCGCCACGATGCCCCCGGCGAGGAGCAGCGCCAACGATGCATAGAAGGCCGATATCGTCGAACTCGAGAGCTGCAAAAGCGAGGCGACTTGCCGGGGATCCCGTTCCCTTTGCAACTGGAAGGTGATGATCATCGAAACGCCGTGCGAGGCCAGGAAACCGAAAACTCCCAAGAGATGGATCAGCACCCACCACTGGTACACCCCTACCTCCGATGTCGGATCCTCTAACAGCGCGATTCTGCCGGAGGTTTGGCTTCTAGGAAACCCGATAGCTGTCGGTGGTCGCAGGCCGTCCAGGCTGGAGGACGAGGGCCTCGAAGCGTCCGTTCAGGAGTGCGCCGCTTCCACCGGTGGATTCATGGCCGCTCTTGCGGGCTCAGGTTCCATAACAAGATCACGGGGCGCTCGTGTTCGTAACCAAGCCTGCTCAGGGACGCGACGTCGAATGCGAGAAGACCTCCGGCCTCGCCGGGTAACCCGACAAAGCGGGCGGCGAGGATCCGAGAGGTATGTCCATGACCGACGACTAAGACGCGACCGAAGACCTGAAGGACCCGTTGCAAAACGCGATCGACGCGTACCGCAACCTGGGCAGGCGTTTCTCCGTCGGGGCACCCATCTCGCCACAGGTTCCACCCCGGTCGCTCCCGCGTGATATCGGCGGAGCTCACACCTTCGTAGCTGCCGTAGTCGAATTCCACGAGGTCCTCGCTGGTCTCGTAGTTCTCGAATCCGGCAACCTCAGCAGTCCTCATCGCCCGCGACAGTGGACTTGTCAGAACCAGATCGAAGTGAACGTCTCGCAACCGTCCCCCCAAGACTTCGGCTTGCCGGACGCCGTTCTCAGTCAAAGGGACATCCGTCCTGCCGGTATGACGCTGCGCTTTGCTCCATTCCGTTTCCCCGTGGCGCACCAGCCACAGCTCCTTCACGGTGAGGCTTTCAAGTCTGCTCCACGATCGAGCGCGTCAAGAAGATGATGGCGACGAATGCCTCGTAAAGCTCCAACGAGTTCGAGCTCTCCAGCAATACCGTTCGCTCCGCGGTCCGCTCGACGCCGGTGATCCAGGTCGCCATCTGGGCCATGTCGGCGGTGAGAAAGTCGATCTCCAGCCGGGCGGGGAGGTCGATCTGTGGAGGGCCGAGGGGAGCTTGGGTGGACAGCGCCCGCTGGGCCCCCTCGACGATCGCCGCCCGGGCGGCGTGCGGATGCATGCTCTGTGCTGCGAAGCGGCTGATCGATTCCTTGACGATCACAGGCTCGGCGCCGGGGAGAAACGGCATCGCTTGTGCAGCGGTCTGGCGATCTCCCGTGATGAGCACGATCGGAACCCGGTGGTGTAGGGCGACCAGAGCGTTGACGGCACTTTCACCCACGACTTTCCCATTGAGGCGGACGTCGGCGATGGCTCTCGGGTTGTAGGTGTGCGACAGCACCGACGGCTCACCACCGATCGCGCCGTGATAGGCGATGAAGAAGACGGCATCGAAACTGGGATCGAGGCCCTGCATCATGTACAGGGGCTTGTGACTCCCGCTGATGTAAGAGGCGCCACCTGCCAGCAGCTCAGGATCGAGGTTCTGCATGCTGGAGTGCGAATCGTTGACCACGATCTCATCCACTCCACATCTCTGTGCGCCTTCGATCGCGGCGTTGATCTCTCCCAGAAGCAATCGTCGGCCCATCTCGTAGTCGGGACCACCAGGCAGCACTTGCTGCCAGTCGACTATGCCTGCGCATCCTTCTATGTCGGACGAGATGAAGAGCTTCGTCATACCGGGATCGACAGATCCTCTAGTGGTGCATCAAAAGCTTGACCAGGTCGCCGCGCCGGGATGGCTTGTGCGTCCGCGCCTCGGCCTTGTCGGCGCTCGCCGTTACCCGCAGGCCGAGATTGATCCCCAGCCAGCGCAGAGGTTCGGGCTCCCACTTCTTGGAGTGATGATCGACCCACGGAAGGTGAACGAGATCGGTGTCTCGTTGCAGGATCAGGTCGCTGAGGGTCCGTCCTGCCAGATTGGACACCGCAACACCGTCGCCCACGTAGCCTCCGGCCCAAGCAAGTCCGGAGGTGCGGTCCAGACCGACCGAGCTGTACCAGTCTCTCGGCACCCCCAAAGAACCTCCCCATCGGTGGGTGATCCGGGCGTCACGAGCCGCGGGGAAAAGATCTACGAGCACGTGCGCGAGCTCTTCGAACACCCGAGGCTCGCGATCGAAGCTGTCGTCGATGCGCGAAGCAAAGTGGTAGGGAGCCCCGCGGCCCCCCAACGCGATCCGATCGTCGGAGGTTCGCTGGCCATAGATGAGGAGATGGCGGCCATCGTTGAGGGTCTCGCGCTCGTCCCATCCCACCTCGTCCCAGAAGGCTTGTGGCAGCGGTTCGGTGGCAATCATCAGGGAGTAAAGGGGGACAAGGTTGCGCGGCTGCGTCAGCCCGTCGGTGTAGCCCTCGGTGGCTCGCACCACCACCTCGGCACGCACGGTGCCGGCCGCGGTCCGGACGCGGCGCGGCTCGATCCCCGTGACTGGGGTTTGTTCGAACAGCTTGGCGCCGCGTTTCTCAACCACGTCGGCCAACCCTCGGACCAAGCGGGCCGGGTGGATGCGAGCGCAGTGAGGCGTGTAGGCAGCGCCGAGATTGCGAGAGGGGCGCAGCCGTTGCGCAGCCTCGCCCGGCTCCAGCCAGCGATAATCCTCATCCCCAAAGCCCCACGCGGCGTGCTCCTCAACCTCCCCTCGCACGCGCTCTATCTGGGAGGGGGCCGTGACGAAGGTAAGCGTGCCGCCACGGTGGAAGCGAGCGTCGATGTTCTCGCGTTGGGCAACGCGGCCCACCTCGTCGACGGTGTCGAAAAGCTGTCGTTGCATCGCCACAGCTGCGTCGCGCCCATGCGTGCGGGCGATGGCCTCCCGTGTGGCGGCGAACAGCGCCGAGCACCACCCCCCGTTGCGGCCGGACGCGCCATACCCAGCGATCTCCTTCTCGATCACGGCGACGCGCAGCTTGGGATCCGTCTCGAGCAGGTAGAACGCGGTCCACAGCCCTGTAAAGCCGGCCCCCACGATGGCGACATCGACTTCGGTATCGCCCGGCAGCGGGGGCCGCGGGGTCAGACTGTCACCGAGGTCGTCCAACCACAGGCTGAATTTACGATAGTCCTTCACGGCTCGACAACCTAATCGACAGTAGCGGCGAGAGGATGGAACCGATGCGAGTGAACAGCAGGGGAGAGCCCGCTTACGCGGGAGTGCTCTCTACTTTCGACAAGCTTCCATACGCGGTTGAGGCCGCCGACCTCGAGGGCGCAGATGTAGCCATCGTTGGGGCTCCCATGGACGACCTCGTCACCTATCGCCCGGGCACCCGCTTCGGGCCTCGGGAGATCAGGCTTGCCTCCGATGCCGGCGATTTTCCCCAGGCGTGGCATATGGATCTCGGGATCGACCCCTACTCGGCTCTCGAAGTCGTGGATCACGGGGATGCCGTCGTCCGTCCTGGCGATCCTCACGGCAGCCACCAGGCGATACGCGAGCTCGTGGCCACCGTGTTGGCTGCGGGGTGCATCCCGGTCATCCTCGGCGGGGACCATTCGATCGCGTACCCGGACATCTCGGCCCTCATGGGTCATCACCCGTCCGGCTCGGTGGCGGTGGTCCAATTCGACACCCACACCGACACTGCAACCGAGAACTGGGGAGTGGAGTGGTCGCATGGCACGCCCTTCCGTAATCTCGTCGACGACGGAGTGATCCCCGGAGAGCGCTTGATCCAGGTCGGCCTGAGGGGCTATTGGCCGTTCGCGGAGGAGTTCGCCTGGGCGAGGGACGCAGGCGTCCACTGGCACCGCATGGCGGAGGTGACCGAGCGGGGTATCGGGCCGGTCACCGACGACGTGCTCGCCCAGACAGCAGATGCCGAACACCTGTTCCTCTCCGTGGACGTGGACGTCCTGGACCCCGCCTTCGCACCGGGGACCGGCACCCCCGAACCGGGGGGCATGACCACCCGCGAGCTGCTTGGAGCCGTCCGCAGGCTCGCACGGGAGCGTAGTGTGGCTGGGGTAGAGGTGGTCGAGGTATCGCCACCCTACGATCAGTCAGGGATCACCGCGATGGCAGCTCATCGCGTGGTCCTGGAAACGTTGTCGGCTCTCGCTTTGCG
>JAXDJR010000079.1:0-8306 GCA_034667545.1 Actinomycetota bacterium | reverse complement strand
ATCGAACCCTGGAGCCATTCGGCGGTTGAAGCGTGCACATGGAAGTCGATAGCGCGTGGCACATCTGCCCCCTATAAGAAGAAGAACGACAACGCCATGATGAGGTATGCGGCCAGCATCTGAGCCCCCTCGAACCAGTTGGATTTCCCGTCGCGCGATATCAACGCCAGCACGAGAGTGGAGAGGAACACCGCCGAGATCTCGAGGCCTGTGAAAATGAAGTTCATGGGATGGCCCAATAAGAGGGAGACGAACACGAGCACCGGGGCCACGAAGAGCGCCATCTGGACCGAGGAATTCGTAGCGATCTCGATCGAGACGTCCATCTTGTCCTTGACCGCGAGCATGATCGCCGACGAATTCTCCGCCGCATTGCCGAGGATCGGCACGATGACCAAACCTACAAACAACCTCGAGATGCCCAGTGCCTTTACGGTGGGTTCGAGCGCTCCGACCAGCAGCTCGCTCATGACGGCCACGCCCACCGTCGCCGCCCCCAACAAAAGCAAAGCTTGCCTCCGGTCCATCCCCGGTTCCTCCTGACGCCCCTCGGAGCGGAAGAGATAGCTGTGCGTCCTCAGCGAGAACACGAGGCTGCCCGCATAGAGCACTATCAACACGATCGCCACACCTATCGAGACCGTCTCGGTTTCCAGGCGGGTCGACCCGGGACTGAGCCGGAACAGCGCCGGCATCAGGAGCGCGACCACCGCGATGGTTAGCGAGGAGGTGTGCGAGCCGGCCGTCACGGCGTTGAATTTCTGCTCCTTACCTTTCCACCCCCCGGCCACGAAGGACAAGCCCAGCACCAGCAGGATGTTGCTGATGATCGAGCCGGTGAGCGACGCCTTGACCACCTCCGTCTCACCTTTGAGGATCAAGAAGAAGGAGACGATCAGCTCGGTGACGTTGGCGAAGGTCGCATTCAGCAGTCCCCCCGCCTGGGGACCGGAGTGTGCGGCAAGCTGCTCGGTGCCGATCCCGATATGGCGAGCTAAGGGCACGATCGCCAAGGCGGAGGCCGCGAATACCAATTGAGGGGTCGCGTTCACGAGGCGCAGAACGATGGCAAGCGGGATGAATATCAGTAGCCAATCGATCTTCGGACGGAGCATGGAAGCGGACACTAACGGCCTGCCCCTGTACCAGCCTGGTCCCGAGGAAGCCATCCCCCTATTCCAGGGAGAGCCGTTTGCGCTGGATCGATCGAGACTCGGCCGGCGATTGTGACGGCTAGGCTCCGATTGTGATCATCTGCTCCAACTGCAGCGCTGAGAACCCGGCCGGCTCCCGCTTCTGCGGTAGCTGCGGCACATCTCTGACGGTCAGCTGCGCGAACTGCGGCGCGACCAATGATCCGGCGATGCGGTTCTGCAACCAATGCGGCTCGCCTCTGGGCGCTCAGACAGCTCAGCCCGTTGCGGCAGCCGCAACACCAGCCTCAAATGGAGCCGAACCCGTCGCCGAGCGCCGATTGGTCTCGGTGCTGTTCGCCGACCTGGTCGGCTTTACCCCATGGTCGGAACCACGTGACGCTGAAGAGGCTCGCGACATGCTGACTCGATATTTCGAAATGTGCCGCACCCTGATCTCGCGCTATGGCGGCACCATCGAGAAGTTCATCGGGGATGCGGTGATGGCGGTGTGGGGAACTCCCACCGCCACCGAGACGGACAGCGAGAGAGCGGTGCGGGCCGCGCTCGATCTGGTCGCGGCAGTCCCCGATCTTGATCCCGGACTGCAAGCTCGGGCCGGTGTGCTGACCGGTGAAGCTGCGGTCACCTTCGACAGTGCCGGCCAAGGAATGATCGCTGGAGACATGGTCAACACTGCCTCCCGGATCCAATCGGCAGCGATGCCCGGCACAGTGCTGGTGGGGCCGGCTACCCGGCGGGCGACGAGTCAGGCGATCGTCTACGAGAGCGCAGGCAAACAGGAGTTGAAGGGAAAGTCAGAGCCGCTGGAGCTGTGGCGGGCTCTGCGGGTGGTCTCCGGTGTTGGCGGCCAGTTGAAATCGGCAGGTCTGGAAGCCCCTTTCGTTGGGCGAGAGCGAGAGCTCAAACTCATCAAGGACCTGTTCCACGGAAGCGCCCAGGACCGCCATGCCCACCTGGTCTCGATCACGGGCATAGCAGGTATCGGGAAATCGCGTTTGGCGTGGGAGTTCTACAAGTACTTCGACGGGATCGTCGAACTCGTGTACTGGCATCGTGGCCGGTGCCTCGCCTACGGGGAAGGCGTGACCTACTGGGCGCTCGCGGACATGGTCCGCATGCGCTGCCGGATCGGCGAGGAAGACGAACCTGAGGAGGCGCGGAAGAAGCTCGCCGTTGCTCTCGAAGAGCATCTGGCCGACCAACAAGAGCGTGAGTTCGTCGAACCGCGGCTGGCGCATCTTCTTGGGCTCGAGGCGGCCGCCGCCGGTGACCGGCAGGATCTGTTCGCAGCATGGAGGCTGTTCTTTGAGCGCCTGGCCGGGACCTCTCCTACGGTCCTTGCGTTCGAGGATCTGCAGTGGGCCGATAGCAGTCTTCTGGACTTCATCGAGTATCTGCTCGAATGGTCGCGCGACTTTCCTATATATGTAGTGACCCTGGCGCGACCGGAGCTGCAGGAACGGCGACCCTCCTGGGGAGCAGGCCAGCGCAACTTCACGACGCTCTATCTGGAACCCCTGTCGCGGGGCGCCATGGAGGAGCTGATGGAGGGTCTCGTACCGGGACTATCGACCAAGGCTCGCGACCAGATCCTGGAGCGCGCGGAGGGGGTGCCGCTGTATGCGGTCGAGACCGCCCGGATGCTGCTCGACCGTGGACTCCTTGTTCAGGAGGGATCGGTCTACCGGACGACAGGGGAGATCGAAACACTCGACGTTCCCGAAACGCTGCACGCCTTGATCGCGGCTCGCCTCGATGGACTCCTTCCAGAGGAGCGGCGGCTGCTGCAAGACGGAGCGGTGCTCGGGAAGACCTTCACGCCGCGCGCCTTGGCGACCCTCTCAGGCAAAGCTCCCGAGGAGTTGGAACCGTTGCTGTCTTCCTTGGTTCGCAAAGAGGTGCTCGGCGTGCAATCCGACCCCCGCTCGCCCGATCGGGGCCAGTACGGTTTCCTCCAGGATCTCGTGCGCTACGTCGCTTACGAGACGCTGTCCAAGAAGGAGCGCAAAACCCGGCATCTTGCCGCCGCCGCCCACCTGAAGGAAGCGTTCGCTCAGGAAGACGAAATCGCCGAAGTGCTTGCTTCGCACTACGTGTCCGCATACGAGGCGTCTCCGGACGCCGCCGACGCTGCAGAGATTCGGAGCAAAGCACGGGAGATGCTCACCCGAGCAGGACAGCGCGCCGGCTCCCTCGGCGCGCCGGACGAGGGTCAGCGCTATTACGAGCGCGCCGCTGCGCTAGCCGACGATCAGACGGTCGAGGCGTGGCTGCTCGAGCAGGCGGGAAAACAGGCCATTCAGGCCAACCGGGTGAGCGAAGCTCGAGAACGGCTTGGTAGAGCTTTGATCGTTTACTCGGAAATCGGCGACCTCCAAGCCTCTGCGCGCGCGAGCGCGGCTCTCGCCGAGGCCGATTTCATAGATGGACATCTGGAAGAGGGGGCAGATCGCCTCCAAAAGGCCCTCGCGCAACTCGAGCGCGGCAACCCCACGGAAGAACTCGCCACGACGCTCGCTCAACTGGGTCGGATACGGGTGGTCGCGGGTCACTGGGAGACCGCCGGAGAGCCGCTCGAGGAAGCCTTGACACTCGCCGCACGGCTGCAGCTACCCGAGGTGTTCGTGGAGGCTCTCACGAGCAAGGCTCTCGTGGTGTTCATGCAGGGACGCCTATCGGAGGCGCTGATACTGCTGGAGGCAGCTAAGGCGCGTTCGTACGAAGAAGAGCTCTTCGCAAGCGCACTCCGAGCGGAAAACAATCTGGGGTTCGCACTCGAGGCATCCGATCGCTACGGCGAGGTTGTCGAGTCGGGAGTGCGGGCCACCTCGCTGGCGCGGCGACGGGGAGACCGTCGCTGGGAAACGATCTTGCGCGCAGGCGCCCTGACACCTATGTTCTTTCTTGGCCGGTGGGACGAGGCTCTCAGGATTGTCGATGATCAGAGCGAATCGATCAGCGATATTTCAACCGGGGGCCAGTTGCTCTACATCACTCTGGTGCATTGCGAGCGTGGAGAGCTCGACTCGGCAATCGCCCTACTCGGCCCCGCAGACGAGTTGCGAGATGCCGACAACCCGCAGATCAGAGCCACCTGCGCGGTGGTCGCGGCTCGCCTGCTACGCGCCCAGGGCCGGTATGCAGAAGCGTTGACAACAGCCGAGGGCGGTTTGGCGCTGCAGGGGGATATGGCCGTCTTCAATACCGAGATAAAGCTCGCGTTCGTAGAGGCGGTTGAAGCTGCTCTTGCTCTGTCTGACTTTGTCACCGCCGGAGACCTCCTATCAGGCTCAGAGTCTCTGGCCCCCGGCGACGTAACTCCCTTCCGGCAAGCACACAATGCCCGGCTGCGGGCGCTCTTGAATGCCGCCGAGGGCGACCACTCAAGGGTCGAGCAGGGCTTTCGGACTGCGGCCGGTCTCTTCCGCGAGTTCGACTTGACCTTCTATCTAGCGGTCACGCAACTCGAGTACGGGGAATGGCTTCTTCAACAGGATCGGCGATCAGAAGCTCTTCCCTTGTTGACGGAAGCTCGGGCTATCTTTGAGCGACTCCGGGCTACGCCGTGGCTGGAGCGCACGGAAAAAGCAATGGCTGTAGCCAACGAACAGCAACCGGCAGTCCCCTAGAGGTCACGTCCCGAGGTCGAGCCTGCGCTCTTTAGCTTTCCGCTGAGCTCCTCGGCTGCGGCCACCGGGTCCTTCGCCTGGGTCAGGGCTCTCACGACGACCACGCGCTTCGCGCCGGCGTCCAGCACTCGCATGATGTTCGAAGCATCGATCCCGCCGATCGCGAACCACGGAAGCGAAACGCTGTTGGCCGCATGCCTGACCAGATCGAGCCCCACAGCGGGTCGGCCGGGTTTGGTCGGCGTCTCGAACAGCGGTCCCACTGCGATGTAGTCGACTCCGCGGGGAACGGCTGCGATGTCTTCCCGTGAATGCGTCGAAAGCCCAACGATCGCTTCAGGCCCCATGATCCTCCTTGTCAAAGCAACGGGAAGATCGTCCTGCCCGACATGTACTCCTGCTCCGCGCACCGCCAGAGCGACGTCGGGCCGATCGTTCAGGATGAAAGGGACGCCCGCTGCGGCACACGCGTCTCCGATCGGCTCGGCGAGACGCAAGACAGCCCCGGCCTCCAACTCTTTCTCGCGCAGCTGGATGATGTCCACTCCCGCGGTGACGAGGTCGGGGATGAGCTCCACCAGGGAGCCGGCGCGCAGCTTCGCCGGCGTAACGAGATAGAGCCTCGCTTCTGACAGGTTCACAAGGCGATGGCCGTGGGACCACCGTCGTCGCCGGGGCGGGCGTCGGGATCCTCTCCCATGTCGAGCTCGAATCGCCTCATGCGAGCGGCTATGGAGCGCAGGGCGGCAGGAACACGCAACAGCGCCGCGGCGATGAACACGTAGGGCATGACATCGAGCACCACCTCGTACCAGCGCTTGTCCAGAAGGCCAGCGGTCGCGATCCAGATGACGACGAGCCCCGCGAGAGCGAGGGCCGCGAGGCGGGGAGTCCTGAGCTGCGCAGACTGCTCGAAGCGTTCTCGCATCGCTCGCACGGCTCGCCTTCCGTTCCGCGATCGCAGCCGCAGCCACGTCGACCGGGCGGGATAGAAGCGGTTGAGAGCTTCCACCATCCCCAGCGCCAGCACAGAGATGAGGGCTGCTATCGCGCCGGTAGTCACCTCGAAATCCTAGCGAGCTGAGGCCAGCTACCGAGCGGCGCTCCACCACTCCAACCACAGGCGGCGCGACGTCCGGAGGTGCTCTCGCTCCCGCGAGAAGATCTCGAGGGTCACAGTGCCGTCGTAGCCCTTTTCCCTGAGCGCGCGGATCGCCGCCTTCCAATCGATGCTCCCGGCCCCCAACGGCAGATGACGGTCTTCAGCGCCACCGGAGTTGTCCGAGATATGGACGTGGCAGAGGCGATCGCCCAATTCGTCGAGAAAAGCAGCGGTCCGGTTCTTCTCTCCTAGGCCCAGGCGCAGGTTGGCGTGGCCAATGTCGAGATGGAGACCGGCCTCGGGCACGGCATCGAGGATCGACTTGACATCCGAGACGGAGGCGAAGAGTCGGTCGAGGTTCTCGACCATCAACGTGATGCCTCGTTGGGCAGCGTCCGATGCCAGGTCACCGATCGCGTCGGCATTCGCGGCCCGAACCTGGTCAAGCGCTTGGAGTGGGACCCGCTGATCGGGATGGACATTCACCAGCTCCACCCCTGCATCGGCGAACGTGTCGAGCGCACGCCCGAACAGATCGCGCGCCACCTTTCGGAGCTCCGGGAAGGTCGACGCGATCGGCAAGTAATAGGCGGTGTGGCCCACGATCCTCAGACCAAGGTCCCCGCACAAGCGGGCAACCTCCTTGCCGTCGGGCAGCCACGCGGCAGGGGGCTCGAGGGTCAGGTCGAGGAAGTCGAACCCGTCTTCCGCTATCCGGTGGATCTCCTTGGCTACGCTCCGCCCAGGGAAGTTCATCGCGCCTATGAGCATCCGGGGATACTGACACGATGGACGGAACCGATAAGGAGGCCGGCGGCTCTCCCCTACCGAAGCGGGCGGCGTTCTTCGACCTAGACAAGACGCTGATCCCCGGATCGAGTCTCTTTCTCTTGGCTCGAGGCCTCTACGAGCGGGATCTGTTCCGGGTCCGCGACCTCATGCGCTTCGGCTGGGGACAGATGATGTTTCGACTGGGCCGAGAGCGGGCCGGGAACATGGAGATGTCCCGCTCGTCGACGCTCGAGTTCGTCACGGGCCGAAGCCAGAAGGAGCTGCAGGGCTGGGGGCGGGAGATCGCCGAAGAGCGACTGCTCCCCCGCGTCTACGAGGACATCATGCGGGTGATCGAGCAGCACCAGCAGCGCGGCGACCTCACCTTCCTTGTAACGGCCGCCCCGATCGAGCTCGCAGATCTGCTCGCAGAGTGTCTCGGCATGACAGGCGCGGTGGCAACCGTCTCGGAGGTCGACAAGGAGGGCTTCTACACGGGACGTCTCGCGGGGCCGGTCATGCACGGCCCCGAGAAGGCGAAAGGGGTTGCCCTCAAGGCTGCCCTCTACGGCGTGGACCTGTCCGAGTGTGCCGCCTACTCCGACTCCATCAATGATCTACCGCTGTTGCAGTCGGTCGGTCATCCTCACGCAGTGAACCCCGAAGCAGAGCTGCGGCGCATCGCCCTGAGGCGGGGGTGGCCCGTCCACGAACTGAGAACCCGGCGCCGGGCACTGCTCATCGGGATCCCGGCGAGCCTCGCTGGGGCCGGGGTATTCGGTAGCGGGATGGCTCTCGGGATGTGGCTCGAGCGCCGCAGGCAGTCACGAGACAAGGCATCCGGCCATGCCGGGCCCGATTCAGGAGGCGGTGGCCCGGAGGTCGATCCAAACAACCGAGGTTCCCGAGCCCGCCACCATGTCTTCTAGTTCTCGTCGCGTCGGCGGGCGGCCGGCGTTGATGCGGATGCCCAGGTCCCGTCCCGACTTCTCCCATCCGATCTCGTCGATGAGCCGCTCGTAGATCGCAGCTACCTGGACCGGATCGGACAGCAACTCTGCGCGTGCGGGAATCGTTTCACCTTTGATGCTCACCTTGACGTCCGCGCCGCCGCGGAAATTGAGGCGCCATCCGCTATTCGACACCAATGCCAACCGTCCATCCATGCGGTGGTAACCGACCGGGGTTGCGTACGACTTGCCGGTCTTGCGGCCGGTGAAGTGCAGCACCAGGATCTGCTCGCCCATCTTTCCCCGCCTGCGGCTGGCCAGCCAGCTCATGACTGGATTCCCTAGACGCATCAGCCAACCGGGAGGATGAGACCTCTCGACCGCAGGTTTCGGCTGTGCCATACCCCCGACGCTAGCGCATGAGCTTCACCGCTCGGCTGTTGCCACCGCTCACGATTCGGTGGATCCAAGGATTGGGGGCCGTTACTTAGCCGGGGACTCAACCGGCAAGATCGGCCGGCCGCGTAGTGCACTCTCGAGCGCCAGAACCCACTGGTGCCTGTGGTGCTCGTGGTGCTTTTGGTCTTGCCCCGGTTTGGTGGACACTCATTAGTGGCGCATACAGCGCCAGAAGGAGGGTGTCCATGGACCGACCCGACCGATGGTCCGAAGAGTTCCGAGAGGAAGCCCTGATCAG
>JAXDJR010000078.1:0-11790 GCA_034667545.1 Actinomycetota bacterium | reverse complement strand
CTCGATGACGGCGTTGGGGGCCCCGTCGACCAGGTCCTTGGAGTACTTCAGGCCGAGGTTGGTGAGGGACCGCACCTCTTTGATGACCTGGATCTTCTTGTCGCCCGCAGCCTGCAGCACGACGTCGAACTCGTCCTTCTCTTCCTCCACCGCGGCGCCGTCACCCGCACCTGCGCCTGCAGGGCCCGGAGCGAAAGCCACGGGGGCCGCGGCGGTGACCCCGAACTTCTCTTCGAACGCCTTGACGAACTCCGATAGCTCGAGGACCGACCAGCCTCCGATCGCCTCCAGCACCTCGTCCTGGGAAAGCTCTGTCTGTGCCATCTCTACTCCTCCTTCGATCCTGCCGGATCCTGCGGTTCGGTCCCATCCGTGCTCTGTGCTTCGGCTCCCCCCGCCTCGGTTGCAGACGTCGCTTCGGGAGCCGGTTCCGCCGTGGCCTCGGCTTCGGGAGCGGCCTCGGTACCCGAGGGAGTCTCGGCTTCCGCCTCCGATCCGGCAGCGGCCTCGGCCTGCGTTTCCGCTTCGGTAGGCGGCGGGGCCGGAAGCTCGCCGGACTCCTTCTTCGCCACTACTTGAGCCAACATCGAGCCAAGATCCCGTAACGGGGCGGCCAGCAGGTTCACCATCTGTTGGAGCGGCGTGTTGACCAGCATCGCGATCTTGCCCAGCTGGATCTCACGGGACTCCAGCGTGGCCAACCTCTGGGCCTGGTCACTGCCGATGACCTTTCCCTGGAGGACGCCGCCTTTGATGATGAGCACGGGGAACTTCCGGGATGCCTCATCCAGGGCCTTGGCGGCGACGACTGCATCGCCGTGTATGAAGGCGATAGCGGTCGGCCCTTCCAACATCCCGACAAGCTCGTCCAGGCCAACCTCCCGCACTGCGATGCGCGTCAAGGTGTTCTTCAGCACTTTGTAGTCCGCGTCGGCGGCGCGGAGCGCCGCGCGGACCTCAGCGATATCGCTGACGTGCAAGCCGCGGTACTCGGTAAGCAGTGCGGCCTCCGCATCCGTGAAGCGTCCCGCGATCTCTTGGACCGACTGCACCTTCTCGGGTCTGGCCATCTCACTCCTTGTCCGACAAAAAAGCGGCCACCCCTGGAACCAGGCGACCGCAGCGCACTCACGCTATGTCTCGCCTGCGCCGGACATTGAGGGCTTGCGTCCACCGGCGGTCTGGGGCTCGCCGTGCAGGATAACGCAGCTGCTTCTCTTCCTCTTTGCGAAGCTTCCCGAGTAGGTGGTGGACGTTCGTCCCCGGCGAGCTCACACGTTCCGCTTACTCCTCGAATCCGGTGTCCGGACCGCGATCGGGACGATCCGTCACCACACGTCACCGGCGCGCCAATCACACATGAGGGTCGCGAAGAGATCCAAGGTAGCCGTCGCCGGCGTGCGAAGAACCATGATTGCGCCGTCTTCGCCCGGGGTTCGCTCTGGTCCACCGGGCGTGATGACGCTGGTCGGCCCCTGCCAGAGCTCCCATCCGAGCTGCGCATAAAAGCCCTGTCGTCCGGTTCCGAGAGCGCCCAACTCGTAGCCGGCTCGCACGATCCCAGCCACCGCCTGCATCACCCTCGAACCATGCCCCTGTCCCTGCTCACGAGGGCGAGTGGCCACACCCTCCACGTAGCCGGTGCGAACAGGACGATCGCCCGCGACCAAGCCACGCTCGACCACCGCGGCGTGGGAGATGAAGTCACGGCCGTCTCGGACCACGACATGGATGCCGCCCAGGCAATGGTCCCAATCCTCATCGGGAAAGTCATAGTCAAAGGCTTCGGTGAGGGATGCGCGCAGAGACGCGCGCTCGGTTCCGCTGAGTTGCTCAGTTGTGACTATCTGCAGATCCGGCAAATCGTCAGCGGTGTTCCGGGATCGCTGGGACTACGCTGGTTGCAGGTCCTCGTCCAGGTCTTTCACCTTGGTCGTGTCTATCCGTATCCCCGGTCCCATCGTCGTGGACAACGTCACGCTCTTGAGGTAGCGGCCCTTCGCTGCTGCCGGCTTCGCACGCTGCACCTCATCGACTACCGCGAGGTAGTTCTGCACCAGGTCCTCGGCAGGGAACGACCTCTTGCCGATGATCATGTGGAGGTTGCCGTGACGGTCGGTCCGATACTCGACACGGCCCCCCTTGATGTCCGACACGGCCTTTGCCACATCGGGCGTGACGGTCCCGGACTTCGGGTTGGGCATGAGACCGCGGGGCCCGAGCACACGTCCTAGCTTTCCCACCACCGGCATCATGTCGGGACTGGCGACTACTGCGTCGAACTCGAGATAGCCCCCCTGGATCCTCTCGGCGAGGTCCTCCGCGCCGACCACGTCGGCGCCTGCGTTCTCGGCATCCTTGGCGTTCTCACCCTTGGCGAAGACCGCCACACGCATGGACTTGCCGGTTCCTTTGGGCAGAGAGATGGCGCCTCGGACCATCTGGTCCGGCTTGCGGGGATCAACCCCCAGGCGGAGGTTCAGCTCGACGGTCTCGTCGAACTTCGTAGAGGGCAGGTCTTTCAGAAGCTTTATAGCCTCACCCGGCCCGTACAGATGGTCGCGATCCACCTTCGAAGTGGCAGCCTCGAATCTCTTACCTTGCTTTCCCATCGATACCTCCTGCGGTGCGACACGGTCGGCCGCTACCGCGAACTCGAACAGAAGCTAGCTGACGGTGATACCCATGCTTCGGGCAGTTCCTTCGATGATCTTCATCGCAGCATCAACATCGTTGGCGTTCAGGTCGGGCATCTTCAGCTCGGCTATCTCGCGAACCTGCGAACGGGTTACCGAAGCTACCTTGTTGCGGTTCGGTTCGGCCGAGCCCTTGTCCACGCCGGCCTTCTGCCGCAACAGGACCGCAGCGGGCGGCGTCTTCGTGATGAAAGTGAACGAGCGATCCTCGTAAACGGTGATCTCGACCGGCACGATCGTGCCGGTGTTCTGCTGCGTAGCTGCGTTGTACTGCTTGCAGAAGTCCATGATGTTGATCCCTGCTTGGCCCAGCGCAGGGCCGACCGGGGGGGCCGGTGTCGCTTGACCACCCGGTATCTGGAGCTTGAGGACGCGCGCGACTCTCCTGCGACGGCCACCACCTGTTCCCATTTTCTCTCTCCCTACAGCTTCGCTACTTGGTCGAAACCGAGCTCGACGGGCGTTTCCCGCCCGAAGATGTTCACGAGCACCTTGAGCTTCGACTGGTCGACATTGATCTCCGAGATCGTCCCCGTGAAGTTGGCAAACGGCCCGGAGACTACGCGCACACTCTCTTGTTCCTCGAATTCCAGCCGCGGCTTGAGCTTCTTCTTGTCTTCGGGCTTCACCTGAAGGATCCGGTCGACCTCTTTCTCGGACAGTGGAGTCGGTCTGGCCCCCGAACCAACGAACCCGGTAACCCCTGGGGTCTCCCGCACCACTCGCCACGAGTCGTCCTCGAGGTACATCCGGCAGAGGAGGTAGCCCGGGAACACCTTCTTCTGGACCACCTGCTTCTTGCCCTGTTTGATCTCCATGACGTCTTCCATCGGGATGACGACTTCGAAGATGGATTCCTCGGCGTTCATCGATGAGATCCGCGACCTCAGGTTCGCCTTCACCTTGTTTTCGTAACCGGCGTACGTGTGGATGACGTACCAATCGCCAGGCCGCTCGTTCGGCGGGATGATCCGTTCTTCCTCTTCGAATTCCTCGGTTTCATCAGCGGTCTTTGCAGAGGCCTTGCCAGAAGCGCCGTTGGTCGAAACCTCAGCTTCGGGCGCGGCGGTCCCGACAACTGGCGTGTCGACCGCGCCAGGGGCCAGGCCTTCCTGCTCTACGGGGGCCTGGTCGCTCGCGGCGTCCGGGACTTCCTGATCGGCGGGGACATCGACCGCAGCCGCGTCCAGGAGGTCTGCGTCGCTGGTTGTCTGCTCGGTTACCCCATCGGCAACCGGTGCGGTTGCGTCCGGGGCCTCCACGCGATCGAGCTCGGTGTCGCTCATAAGTGCACTCCAAACAATGCTCCGACTGCTTTCGTGAAGACCGAATCCATGACGTAGATCATTGCGCCGATGATGATGACGCTAACCAGAACCACCATCGAGTAGGCGACCACCTCGGGACGGCTGGGCCATGCCACTCGGTGGAGCTCTTCCCCCACCTCCCGGATGAAGTCACGAGGCTTCGTTCGCTGTTTCTTTGTTGGCGCACCCGGTGGTTTGACGACAGGACGGGGAGCATTCTTCTTCTGCTCCTCCTGCTTCTTCATCAGGCGCTTGTACTGCCTGTTCACGAGCACTTCCTCCCTGGCTTGTCGTCCTCCTAAGCGCGCTTCGTAAAGGTCTGAAGTGCGGGGGGAGGAGCGAAGTCAAAGATTAGCACGGCCCCCGAAGGCGCGTAGAGGCTCCCTTCCCCGATACGAGGGAGGGGCTCGGGCTCAGCCCCGGTCCGTATCCAACGGTGGGCGCCTCTTCCCCGCGCGCGGCGCCAGCAGGGCGAGTCCCACCGCGAGGGCAACGCTTGCCCACGGGGCTGCGCCGGAGAAGGGTGCTCGCGCCACCGCGAGCACGAGGATGCCTGCGGAGGCTAGCAACGCCATCGAAAGTGCAGGGATCATCCCGAGCATCTCGATCAGCGACGGCCGGAAGATCAGGCGGCGGACTGCGACCAGTCCGGGAAGAAGGAGCAGCAACATTCCGGCGACCACCCGAATGAGATGCCACGCCGGCGGGGAAGGGGGCCGGTGGAGGACGACCACTCCTTGAGGAGTGGTCACATTCCCGTCGGCAAGGGACCAGATCTCGGCGCTCTGTGCCGAAGGAAGCGAGGCGGTCCCGTCGAGAAACCTCGCATTCGTACCCGAAAGATTGAAGTCCTTGGCCACGACCAAGATCGGCTGCTTGCCCGCTGCATGGATCCCTGCAAGTGCGTCGGCGAGGTAAGCCCGGGACAGACGCGCATACGTAGGATCGTTTGCTGGGGTCGCTTGGTGGGAAATGAATCTCGTCAGCGAACCCAGGTACAGGTAACTTCTGTCGAGCTCTCCCGGCGGCAATCCATACCGAAACACGTTGCCGGTGTTCTTCGCGAACCCATAGACCTTTGCGGGGTCGCGCGACGCAAGGTCGATCACGAACACGACAGGGTGTCCGGCAGAGTCGCGCACCGAGAGAGCCGCTCGCAGTGCATCGAGGTCACGTTGTTGGCTCACCGAAAGCCATCCACCGTGCGCACTCGTCCACTCGGAAGCGCTGACCTTCAGATAGAAGTTCGCCGCGATCGCTACCGCAACCGCCAGCACCCCCACCAAAGCGAACCGCGCTGCACCGCCGCGACTGGCGACCTCGAGGCACCATCGCATCGTCAGGTAGGCACCCACTCCGACGAGGAGTACCCAGGCGAGCGTTGAGTTGAAGAAGCGGTAATAGGGATAGGTGAGCCCGAACACGAAGCCGAGCAAACCCAACAAAGGGGTCAGCCAGCCCATGGCGATGAGCGCGAGATCCTCGCCCGCTTGCCGTTTCCGAAGAATGTAGAAGGCCCCGACGACCCCGATCACCAGTAACGCTCCATTCCACAGCGGGTACATGGTCTTGATCCACAGGGCCGTCTTGGTCAGGAACACTGCGCTCGTCTTAGGCGGTGGTGACGCTGCCTCCGACAGCGACTGCGGCACCCCCCAGACGCCTACCTTCCACGCTAGGTACATGACGCCGATGGCGATGGCGGCGATACCCAGGACGGGGCCGTCGCGCGTGATCATCCTCTTGGGATCGGATCGGACGAGCAGCATCCTCAGCGCGACCATCACGAGGAGCGCGATACAAAAGACGACAAGGGTCGTTGGGTGTGTGAATCCACATATGACGAGAAACAGCCCCAAACCGACCCGGGCCCCCCAGTCGTCCGCTGCTTCTGGGATGAACCAGATGGCGGCAGCGAGGAAGAGCAAGCAGAGGGTGTTGTCGGCGTATCCGCTGAAGGGGAAAGTAAGGAGCAAGCTGCCCGACCCTGCGGCGACCGCGTAGAAGCTCAAAGTATCGCGACGCTGACGATACGCGAATCCTCCCAACAGCAGCGCGATCATCGTCCATTGCGTAACTACCAACACCACCGTCGTCTTCAGCAGTGACACTCCTGCGATGCGCCGGAGGTACCCACCCAAAACAGTGCCGGCTACCCGATAACCGCCTCCGACCGCGCCGAAGGGCCCGGTGATGTGCAGAAGCGTGGACGGCTTATCGCTGATGAGCGTCTCGATCCGCCAGCTGTAATACGCGGGGTCCAGGCGCGGAGCCAAGTGATGCGGATGGATGACGAAAGTCCATCCGTACAATCCCAGAAGTACGACGGCAACCAAGAGAACAGCAGCCGTGTGGCGCAAGCCTCTAGCGCCCGGAATGGGTGAGGGATCGATGGAGCCACGCACCGCACTGCTCGTCGCCATGTCAGTCCGGGCAGCTTAGTGATGGCCGTCGACCGGAGCGATACCCGGGGTCCTGACTCAGTGGTCTGAGTTCCCCACCGAGCCGTATCCGGAGGGGACGTCGGCCGGCTCGTCGGTCGAAGGGCCAAAGGTCAACAGGAGGGCGGCGGCTCCTCCGCCGATGGCGAAGGCGACACAGGATCGTTCGATCCAGCTGGGGATGGCCGCGAGCACGAGGCCGTGCCAGAAGACAGGTGCCAGAGTCGATCCTTGAACCAGCCCCACGACGCCGGCAACCATCACGACGATCGATCGGACCCCTGGCCCGCCTCGCGCAAGTCGCTCCAGCAAGAACGCGCCCAGGACCACGCCGATCGCGATCGATGCGTATCTCGGAGTGGTGATGCCGGGTCGTCCATATAGATCCCGGCCAGTGCGCGCCACGAGAACGCCGAGAAGAGCGAGGGTTGCAGCTAAGGAAGCCCCTGGCGGCACGCGGATAGGCCGCAAACGCAGGAGGGCCAGCGCGGCAGCCACTAGGGCAACAGGGATCGCGAGCCAGAACCACCGCTCGGGCGGCGCAACTGAACGTAACTCTCCCGTGATCGCCGCGGGCGCCCCGTTCAACCGAAGCGGGATGACCCACGACCCCAGCCGGCGGGGGGCCTCCCCGCCGCTCAGCAACGCGAGAGCGTGGAGTCGATGGTCGTGCCACAGGTAGGCATCGCCCGTCGCGACGCTCGCCCACTGAGGCCGAGCGTGAGGGTTGAGGCTGGGACGGCTGGGGACGACGCCGAAAAGGTCGGTGCTCGCGGTGGGCGAACGGGTGTTGGCGGAGACCGAGCCGTGGGCGAACCGAAGGAATGGCTCGCCGATGGAGCCGACCACGATCAACTCGTTGCCGGGCTGAAGACGGAGCCACACATCCTGATCGCCGTCGACCACTCGAACCTGGAAGGGCGCGCCTTGAGGTTCTACCTCGGTCATGCTGGCCCTGTCGTCGACTGCAACTGAAGGGCTCCGCCCCGTGTGGGCTGATGCGGGAGAGGCCTGAGCCATCCATGCCACGGCGATGAACGCCACGATGAATATGCGCTTAGTCATCCGTTCATCGTGCCAAACGCAACGAGGCCGCGCGCACGCCCGCCGAAAGGTGCGTACCTGGTGCTCCTAGAACCCTCTCAGCGACGACGCTCGACGTGGAACGCGGGGAGACGCGGATCCCACGAAAAGGTGGGCAAAGGGGCCCACCACTGTTGTCTGCACCCCGAGACTCGTCGGGCCGAGTACGTAAAAGTCTCGATGGTTAACCCGCATCACTCAGTCGAATATCCAACAGTGGGAAACAACGATGAGAAGCAGCTGCGCCTATACGTGATCGGCTTCCTGATCTTGTTCATCCTCTTTGCTATATGGCTAGCGAATCATTAGTGCCGATCCGATCGGAACGAGATGCACATGGATAACGAATGGGGTTGTCCGGTGTGTGGTGAAGAGATCCACTACGGCACGATGCACGAGCATCCCTTCGTGCCCTTCCAAGATCGACCGCAACTGCAATCGCGACCGTTTGTTCTCAAGCGTCGGTGCCGATACTGCAACAAGGTCCGATTCATGTTGAGCATGGTCTACATCAGGAGACCCGCCGGTGGTCCCCCTTACTGGACCTGCCGTCCGTGCCTTCCATAGAGGTGGGAACGGCTCGGCGGGGACTGAACGGAACCGCGCAACAAGGCAGGTGAGGGATAGCAGGGCGGGAGGGACTCGAACCCCCGACACTGGTTTTGGAGACCTCTCTTGTCCGTGATACCTCGTGTCGGATGATGCTGTTCACGCCTACCTACTGCCACAAATAGGACGCCGTCGCGGGCGTTCGTGACTTCTAAAGACACACGGTTACATCCCGGATGTGTTCAGGAAGTGTTCAGGAAGTGTTCAGGGCTGGAAGTTGTCGCACCCCCCCTCTCACAATGGAGCCGCCCATCCTAGAGAGTGAAGAAGAGCAATGAGCGAGAGCGTCGAGTTCGCACCGCCGTCGGACACGAAAGCTGTTCGAGGTGACGACCCGCAGGACGAGTTAGACCATCACCTCGGGGCGGCTGCAAAGCTCCTGGTGGTACAGGGCGAGGGTCAGGCGGCTGCGCTGCTCGCCGATGTTCGGAGCCTCCGTTACGTCCAACAAGACATCATGTTCCGAATCAGCGGCGAGGAGCGCTTGTACGAAGTTGCGCGGGCTCCAGCCTTATGGGACCGCGACCCTTGCCGTGTATAGATCGAACTGGTTCAGGGTGCCATCCGGGTTAGTACCGGTGCTGTTCGAGTTGTCCGACCATGCCGGATAGAAGCTGCCGCTAACGAACGCTGCATGAGTGTAGTCGCCGAAGTCGAAGTAACTCCCTGCATCCGCTGCATTCGACGTCCCCTGGCTTATGCGGAAGTTCGGGGCGAACGAATGGCCCCCATCGGTTGTGAACGTTCCCCAAACTTGGACATCATCGTTAGGCACCCCATCCGTATCCCCGGGACCTCCTCGGCCCAAGTCGTTGCGCGCGTCGTACCACGACAGAGCAAGATTTCCTGTCGTCTGATCCAGGGCGATCGCCGGGTCGAACTGACTCGTGACGGTGTGGTCCCGGTTCAATCTCACCGCCCTACTCCACGTCCTACCCGCGTTGTCGGAGTGCTGCAGCATGATGTTCGTGTCGTCGCTTTCATTAGGCGACTCCTGTACCCAGACGACGTAGGCCCGTCCCGAGTGAGCCCCGCCGCTGCGATCCCACGCGAGGTTGGCCTCCGCATCGATTGACCTGTTGGGTTTGGCCGGGAGATAGTCGAAGCCACCAACGCGACTTCTGGCCACCAGCACCGGGTCGGTAAAGCCTCGGCGGCCAACCCCGTCCCGATCTGTAGCGGTGTAGATATGCGATCCGCCCTGGCCGTTGGTCGAGTCCTGATACGTGACCATGACCTGGCCGGCGGGTCCTACTGCGGTGTCCCCATAATCACCACGCCCGTTTGAAGTTGGAACGGTCTCCGGAGAAGAGAAGTCATCGAAGCTTCCGAGACCGGTGACAGTGGCACCGGAGGCCTGGATCTGGACGGAAGGAAAAGTCGTGTAGCTGACCCACACGCTGTTGTCCCCCGTGGCTATCGATGGCTGATCACCACTCACATTCCGACTCGTCCCGCGGAGGTTCTTGGGCGTCCCCCCGCCCGACCGGCTTCCGGTTGGCTTGGTGGGGACTATCTCGGTCACCTTTCTGAAGCTGAGCCCTCCATCGGTAGACACGGCCACATCGATGTTGCCGTCGGAGTTGACCAGGTAGGTCATCCAGAGGTTGCCGAAGTGATCCCATGCCAACTGCTCGTCGCAGCAGATGGCACCGAGGGGGCCGCCGGTGCCGATCGTTCGGCGCGTCCACGTCTTGCCGCCATCGAACGACACTCCCTCGAACAGACCTGCGACGACGTCCGGGAGAGTGGACATGGCAACGATGTTCGAGGGACGCGTCGGGTTCGCTGCGATGGCGTTCTCGGCCTCGTTTCCCGGGCGAGCGCTGGCGTCGTTGTTGATCGGAACCTGCCGGGGAGCTGCGACCGCGGAAAGAGGCAGCAAGACCATCGTCACCGCCAGTGCCCACGCCGCGGTGCGCCGCAATATCCGCATCCTTTATCCCCCTTTACTTGCGACCTCTTGAGCGCGTCATCGTAACCAATGGCGACCGTCCCTCCTTCCTGTCGGTTGTAGAGCGTCCCAAGGTGCTCTATGTCCTCCAAGATCAGGGTCCCGAGGCGGCCTTCGACCGGCTGACGGAGTTGATCGGCGACGCCTTCACCCTCGACCCCGATACGCGAGCCGAGGTCCTCGGGAGGGGGATGCGAATGATCAACAGCGAGTCGGGTGAGGAGTAGCTGCTGCTCTGATGCGATCCGGGCGCGGCCTCGAACGTCGAGTGTTTTTCAGAAAGTGTTCAGCGGACCTCTTCGAGGACCTCGTGCACAAGAGAGCATGGCGCATAGCCGCAGGTCACACCTAGCAGGGCGGGAGGGACTCGAACCCCCGACCACTGGTTTTGGAGACCAGCGCTCTACCAAACTGAGCTACCGCCCTAGACGAACAAGCTTATTCTCCGCCCCTCCGAATGCCGCCTGTGACTGTGTGGCACGCAGGCCTCAGTCACCAAACTTCTATAGACGGCTACGCTCGTTCGATGCCCGACCAGCTCCCCGACGACAGTGCTCGGGCATGGTTCCCAGGACACACCTACACCAACCGCGCGGAAGACCCGGTCGAGCTCGCTGCCCTCAAGCGAGCCTCAAAACTGAGCGTAAGCGTGTGTCTGCCGGCCCGGAACGAGGCCGCCACCATCGGTTCTATCTGCACAGTGATCAGAGACCGATTGATGAACACACAGGGTCTCGTCGACGAGTTGATAGTGATGGATTCTGGATCAAGCGATCGCACGGCGGAGATCGCGGCAGCCTCCGGAGCCACCGTCATAGCGTCGAGCGAGGCACTGGACCAGGTGGCACCGGGGACTTTCGGAAAGGGAGCCGCGCTGTGGAGCAGTCTTGCCTGCACAACCGCAGATGTCGTTGTGTGGCTCGACGCCGACACCAGGAATCTCGGCGAGCACTTCGTCACGCGCCTGGTGGCGCCACTTCTGCGGCACCGCGACCTCATGTTGGTAAAGGCTTTCTACGACAGACCCTTAGTGGCGGGCGATGCATTCTCCGCGGCGGGCGGCGGACGCGTCACCGAATTGGTGGTTCGCCCGATGCTGAATCTGTTCTATCCCGCTCTGGCAGGTGTGATCCAGCCGCTCGCCGGTGAATGTGCGGTCCGGCGGGACGCGCTGATGCAGCTGCCGTTCGTCGCCGGTTACGGGGTCGAGGTTGCGCTTCTGATCGACGTGGTCGAGAAGTGGGGGCTCGATGCAATCGCGCAGGCCGATCTGGGCATTCGCGTCCACCGCAATCGCGACCTGGGGGAGCTGGGAGGGATGTCTTTTGAGATCCTTCGCACGATGATGGATCGCTTCGAGGATCTGGGCTTGCTAAAGGCGGTCGATCCCCCCGAGGCAGCGCTGGCTCAGTTCCGGGACCGGGATCTTCGAGTGATACGACCCACCGAGAGCGTCGAGCTTCCCCCGCTCGCTGAGATTCTTGCTACCGGGACAAGGGAAGGTCTTCCGTTCCGGGCTCCACAACCGTCGGTTCGGTGAGCACGGGCTCGCCGAGCACGGCCTCGCCGAGCCCGGCCTCGGCCGGCCCGGTCCCCTCCTCTCCCTTCTCGGTCCGACCGCTCGCAGCCCTCTCGGCCGCCTCCTCCCCAGGTACCACGGAGGGAGGCTCTCCGGAAGCTGCGCGCCCGTGGGGCGAAGT
>JAXDJR010000077.1:0-4605 GCA_034667545.1 Actinomycetota bacterium | reverse complement strand
TTGAAGCGTGCACGTGGAAGTCGATAGCGCGTGGCACATCTGCCCCCTATAAGAAGAAGAACGACAACGCCATGATGAGGTACGCGGCCAGCATCTGGGCCCCCTCGAACCAGTTGGATCTCCCGTCGCGCGATATCAACGCCAGCACGAGGGTGGAGAGGAACACGGCCGAGATCTCCAGCCCGGTGAAGATGAAGTTCATGGGGTGGCCCAGCAGCAGGGAGACGAACACCAGCACCGGGGCGACGAAGAGCGCCATCTGCACCGAGGAGTTCGTAGCGATCTCGATCGAGACATCCATCTTGTCCTTGACCGCGAGCATGATCGCCGCCGAATTCTCTGCCGCATTGCCCAGGATCGGCACGATGATCAAGCCCACGAACAGCCTCGAGATCCCGAGCGCCTTGACGGTCGGCTCGAGGGCCCCCACCAGCAGCTCGCTCATTACCGCAACCCCGACGGTCGCCGCCGCCAACCGGGCCAAAGCTGGCCTTCGGTCCAGCTCAGGTTTCTCCTGCCGCCCCTCGGAGCGGAACAGATAACTGTGCGTCCTCAGCGAGAACAAGAGACTGCCCGCATAGAGCACTACCAACACGATCGCTACCCCTATCGACACGGTCTCGGTTTCCAATCGGGTCGAGCCGGGACTGAGCCGGAACAGCGCCGGCATCAGCAACGCCACTACCGCGATGACCAGCGATGAGGTGTGCGAACCGGCCGTCATGGCGTTGAATTTCTGTTCTTTGCCTTTCCATCCCCCCGCCACGAAGGACAACCCGAGCACCAGCAGGATGTTGCTGATGATCGAGCCGGTGAGCGAGGCCTTGACCACCTCGGTCTCCCCTTTGAGGATCAAGAAGAAGGAGACGATCAGCTCGGTCACGTTGGCGAAGGTCGCATTGAGCAGTCCCCCCGCCTGGGGGCCGGCGTGGGCGGCAAGCTGCTCGGTGCCGATCCCGATGTGGCGGGCGAGAGGCACGATCGCCAGGGCCGAGGCCGCAAATACCAGTTGGGGGGTCGCGCCCACGAGGCGCAGAACGATGGCTACCGGGATGAATAGCAGTAGCCAATCGATCCTCGGTCGGAGCATGGAAGCGGACACTAACGGCCCTCCTAGAGGGCCCCGCCGTCTCACCGAGGGCATCCCAATCCGAGCGTTGCGATTCTCACGGCTAGTCTTCCCATGTGACTATGTGCTCGAACTGCGGCACTGAGAACCCTGCCGGCGCCCGCTTCTGCGGGAACTGTGGTACGCCACTGAGCGTCAGCTGCGCCAACTGTGGCGCCGCCAACGATCCCGGGATGCGGTTCTGCAACCAGTGCGGCTCACCTCTGGGGGCCCAAGCGGCGCCCGTCGCTGCTACCGCACCGCCTCCTCCCACCCGGGCGATACCCGTGGCGGAGCGCCGCCTGGTGTCGGTTCTCTTTGCCGATCTGGTTGGTTTCACGCCCTGGTCCGAGTCGCGTGACGCTGAAGAGGCTCGCGACATGCTGACTCGGTATTTCGAGTTGTGTCGCACCTTGATCTCCCGCTATGGCGGGACCGTCGAGAAGTTCATCGGCGATGCCGTAATGGCGGTGTGGGGGACGCCGATCGCTACGGAAACAGACAGCGAACGGGCGGTGCGAGCTGCGCTCGACCTGGTCGCCGCAGTGCCGGACCTCGATCCGGGATTGCAGGCGCGGGCGGGGGTCCTGACCGGTGAGGCGGCAGTCACCATCGATAGCGACGGTCAGGGGATGGTCGCCGGAGACCTCGTCAATACGGCGTCGCGGATCCAATCCTCTGCCCAGCCGGGAACCGTTCTGGTCGGGGCGGCGACGCGCCGCGCTACCGGGCAGGCGATCGTCTACGAAAGCGTCGGCAAGAAGGAGCTGAAGGGCAAGGCGGAGCCGATCGAGTTGTGGCGTGCGCAGCGGGTGATCTCCGGTGTCGGCGGGCAATTGAAGTCTGAGGCACTGGAGGCGCCGTTCGTCGGCCGCGAGCGGGAGCTGAAGCTGATCAAGGATCTGTTCCACGGCTGTGCCCAGGACCGTCGGGCGCACCTGGTGTCCGTGACCGGCATCGCCGGGATCGGCAAGTCCCGCTTGGCGTGGGAGTTCTACAAGTACTTCGACGGGATCGTCGAAGTCGTCTACTGGCATCGCGGCCGCTGCCTTGCCTATGGCGAGGGCGTGACCTACTGGGCGCTGGCCGACATGGTGCGGATGCGCTGCCGGATCGGCGAGGAGGAAGAGCCCGATGAGGCGCGCGCGAAGCTTCGGGCCGCCCTCGAGGAGCATCTGACCGACCCCGAGGAGCGCGAGTTCGTAGAACCTCGCTTGGCGCACCTGCTCGGGCTCGAAGCCCAGCCGGCAGGCGACCGCCAAGATCTGTTCGCAGCGTGGCGGTTGTTCTTCGAGCGGCTGGCCGGGGCCTTCCCCACGGTGCTGGCATTCGAGGATCTGCAGTGGGCGGACACGAGCCTGCTCGACTTCATCGAGTACCTCCTGGAATGGTCGCGCGAGTTCCCTATATATGTAGTGACGCTGGCGCGACCCGAGCTGCAAGACCGCCGGCCCTCGTGGGGGGCCGGGCAGCGCAACTTCACCACCCTGTATCTCGAGCCCCTCTCGCACGTGGCGATGGAAGAGCTGCTCGAGGGATTGGTCCCGGGCCTATCGGAGAATCTGCGGGAGCAGATCCTTGTCCGCGCCGAGGGAGTCCCGCTGTACGCCGTCGAAACCGCGAGGATGCTGCTGGATCGCGGCCTGCTCGTGCAAGAGGGATCCGTCTACCGGCCCACAGGCGAGATCGAGACGCTCGACGTTCCCGAAACGCTGCACGCGCTGATAGCGGCCCGACTTGACGGCCTTTCGCCCGAGGAGCGGCGGACCCTCCAGGACGGCTCGGTGCTCGGCAAGACCTTCACCCCGCGCGCACTGGCTGCCCTTGCACGGAAAACGCCCGCGGAGCTGGAACCGCTGCTGTCTGCTCTGGTGCGGAAAGAGGTCCTCGGCGTGCAGTCCGATCCCCGCTCCCCGGAACGGGGCCAGTACGGGTTCCTGCAGGATCTCGTTCGTTACGTCGCCTATGAAACCCTCTCCAAGAGGGAGCGGAAGAGCCGCCACCTTGCGGCCGCGGCACACCTCCAGGAAGCCTTCGCCCAGGAAGACGAAGTTGCCGAGGTGCTGGCTTCCCACTATCTCGCGGCCATAGAGGCGGCTCCCGATGCTGCCGATGCACAGGAGATCCGCTCGAAGGCGCGAGAGATGTTGACCCGGGCCGGCCAGCGCGCCGGCTCCCTCGGCGCCCCCGATGAAGCGCAGCGCTACTACGAACGTGCCGCCGCCTTGACGGAGGACGCGCTTCAGGAAGCGGCTCTTCTGGAGCAGGCAGGACGTCAAGCCATACAGGCAAGCCGGCCCGCCCAAGCCCGGGAACGGCTCGAAAAAGCGCTCGCGGTATTCGCCGAGGCCGGCGACATGCGGGCCGCGGCGCGAGCAAGCGCGGCACTTGCCGACGTCGGCTACTCCGAGGGGCGCCTCGAAGAGGCAGCCTCGCGACTCGAGCAGGCGGTCGCGCAGCTCGAGCAATCCCCGCCCACCCGCGAGCTCGCCGCATCGCTCGCAGAGCTCGGGCGTATGCGCGTGTTGTCCGGGCATTGGGAGGCGGCGGCCGCACCCCTTGAGCGGGCATTGACGCTGGCCGAGCGGCTGCAACTTTCTGAGGTGTTTGTCGAAGCACTAACCAGTAAGGCACTGGTGGTGTTGTTTCAAGGCCGTCTCGCCGAGGCACGGATACTGCTCGAAGCCTCGGCTTTCCGAGCTCATGAAGAACAGCTGTACGCGAGCGCGCTGCGAGCCGACAACAACCTCGGATTCGTGCTGGAGGCCTCCGACCATTACGCGGAGGTGCTCGAACTAGGCGGGCGTGCCCTTGTCCTCGCCCGACGCCGGGGTGACCGGCGGTGGGAATCAAACCTCCGGACGGGCAGTCTCATCGTCTTGTTTCAGCTTGGGCGCTGGGACGAAGCCTTGGCCGTCGTCGCAGATGAGCGCCCATTGGCGGCCGACGAGGGCGTCAAGGGGCAATTGCTCTTCGCCGGTCTCATCTTGTGTGAGCGGGGGCTCCTCGAGGAGACGCGGGCCCTGCTCGCGGAGGCGGACGCGCTCCGGAGCAGCGATAACCCCCAGGTCAAGGCCACCTACGCGGCGGTGGAGGCTCGGCTCCTGCGCGCCGAGGGACGGCATTCGGAAGCGGTGTCGTGCGCCGAACGATCGGTGGCGATGCTGAGCGAGGGCGAGGTCGCGGTCACCAGCACCGAGCTCAAGATCTCGCTGATCCAGGCGATCGAGGCAGCGCTCGCGATTCCCGATCTCGACAAGGCTGAAGATCTCCTCTCGATCCCAGAAGCTCTCTCCCCCGGCGAGCTGACGCCTCTTCTCCACGCCCATGCGATCCGCCTGCGAGCCCGCCTCGATGCCGCTCACGGCAATCACGAGAAGGTCGAGCAGGGTTTCCGGTCGGCGATGGGCGTGTTCCGTGAGTTCAACATGACCTTCCACCTGGCGGTTTGTCAGGTGGAGTATGCGGAGTGGCTTGTGGATCAGGATCGCTCTCAA
>JAXDJR010000076.1:0-20003 GCA_034667545.1 Actinomycetota bacterium | reverse complement strand
GCTCGAGCGATGCCTGAACGGGCCAAGGTGCGGATCCCGTCCGAGAATCGCTCGACTCCTTTCGGCGAGAGGTGGCCCGAAGGAAGCTCGACGACGAAGGCGGTGCTATGGGAAAGTCGATGGTTCTCCCAACCCGTGGCGCTCCCGGGATAGCGCGGAAGCCTCCTGAGGGGAAGTCCCACGATCCGGGCATAGCGACGCTCGATCGCGACGTTCCCACCAGAGCGGTCGACGAGATCCATGTGTTGGTGAAACCAGATGCTGATCGATGGGCGAATACGACGCACGAGGTGACGAGCAAACCGGCTCTCCGGCTCTGAAAGCGCGTGCGGGCCCGAGTAAAACAGGCTCCCGGGTGCCCCTATCGGCTGCCACCGCCACGGGAAGTTTCGGTTGAGATCAACGCCCCTGGCATTCTGCCTCGTCCCCATGGCTCGTCCGTCGGGGTTGAGATCGGGGACGACCACAAGTCGCGCTGCGCGCATCGGACGATCCGATATCAGATCGCGGGCCACTGGGACGCCGGCGCACTCGTTTCCGTGGATGCAGCCGACAACCAGGATCCGCCGCGCGCTCGAAGCGTTGCCCACTCGCTCGGCCACCAGCCTGCGGCCATCAACAGAGTGGCCCGTGAGAATCCGCCTTCGTCCCGTCATCGAAAAATTTCGATCAACGGAGGACGACTTCGTCGAAGGGACTGCAGCCTGCCTCGCACTTGCTTCGTGAAGGGTTCCGACGCAGGCGCTAGCCACCAGCAAGAGGCCGGTGACTGTCAGCAGAGACCTAATTGGATATCGCATAGCCCTCATCGGGTCGCTGCACATCTGCCTTTGTGATCGTCAGATAGGAGACCAGCACAACGATGAGGACGCCCAATACCAGTACAACGGGAGCGTCACCCACTCCAACTCCGCTCACGTGTTTTGGTTTGGCCAGCCCGTCGGCGATCGAGGCACCGATGGGCCGAGTGACCACGTAAGCGAACCAGAAAGAAAGGATCGCGTTCCACCGCCACCAGCGATAGCCCATCGCAGGGAGGGTGATCACAGCGGCGAAGAGAAGAACCGATGGGAAGTAACCGAGGTGCAGCGTGTAGGCGGTGAAGTCACCAAGAGCCGTCCCCATCGCGAAAGTCGCTCCGACGGCGGCCCAGTAGAACAATTCCCGCCGGGGAGTGTCGATGCTGTGGATAGACAGCGTCTTCTCGGTTCGCTGCCACAGAACGAAGACTGCTGTCAACAGGACCGCGTAGAGGATCGTGGAAGCTGTGTAGGGGACGCCGAAACCCACGTGGAGGACGTCGGCGGCCATCGTCCCGAAGATGCCCACCATGACTACCGCGAACCAGTAACTCCAAGCGACGTAGCGACCCATCCTGAATTGGAGAGCGAGCGCAAAGACGAAACCTGCGAAGCCGAGCAGAACCGCGAGAACCGGGGGCATGGCATGAACCATGAAGTCAGAAGTGGATTCGCCCATCGCAGTCGATAGACCCTTGATGATCCAGAACGCCACAGTGATCTGAGGCACCCGCAATGGCCCCGTCTGGGTCAGCCACGAGCTGGTACGGCGCGTCGCCGAACTCATTCAGGCCTCCCAGAAGTCGCTGCATAGCGGCCCAGCAAACGAACCTTCAAAACCCGAGCGTTGGTTCTCGGAATTGTGGGCACACACGGGGTTCGGAGACTAAAGAACCTGTCATGAACGCTTCATGAGCAGCGCTCGCCACCCAATCCTCCCCGTCCTCTTCGGTCGAGCCTGCCGGCCGCTCAGCGAGGGTTGAGCTGCAGCGGTTGGAATCGGGGACTAGGCCCCCGGCTTCCGGTCACGCTCACGCTTCAGCTCGAAGAAACCGTCCTGCTCGATGAGCCACTCGACGTGGTCCCACAACTTGCCCGACGCTTCGCCAGTTGGTGCAGTCGCCACGACAGGACCGAAGATTCCCTTACCGGACGGCAACACGATCACCGGGACGCCGAAGGCTCCAACCTCCGCTACCGCCTTTTCATGCTGGGCGCGGACATCGTACATAGTCGAGTCGTCGGCGATAGCTCTATCTAGCATCGCCTGGTCCAGGCCTGCGTCGGCCAGCGCCGCGCGGATAACTTTCTCTTCCAGGGACTCTGACGGCGATTCGTGAACTAGCCCACCCAGGGACTCGTAGAGTCTTCCCGCCGCGTCGTTGCCTTCGGCTCGCTGAACTAGCGCAAGTGTCCTCAATGCATGTCTATCGTTCAGGAGCGCCGCGGCATACGGATTGGTCTCATCCGCCTCGCCATTGACGATCTCGAGGCTGAACAGACGCCACTCGACTTCGATCTCTCGTACCTTCTCGACCTCTCGGATCCACTTCGAGGTCTGCCATGCCCATGGGCACAGTGGATCGAAATGGAATTTTACTGTGGTTGTCATCGCTTCCCCTCATGTACTTGCTCGGCTGGCTACAGTCATCAACTGTTCCAGCCCCCGAATATTTCGTAAGCAATCCAGTCATTCGCGAGGTGTGGGCGTGGAAGACGGCGGTGCCGTCCGCGCGAAAGGCGAGCACTACCGGGTCAACGGAGCCAAACGGGGGCCGGCCCCGGCACACAACATCGGGATATGGGTCGGAGGGTACAAACGCCGGATGTTGCAGCTGATCGGGAGAGAGGGGGACGGTTGGCTCCCGAGCCTGCCGTACCTGGAACCCGGGGATCTGGCAGCGGGCAACGCGGTGATAGATGATGCCGCAGCTGAGGCGGGCCGAGCCCCATATGGACTCGAGGACGACGCGGTGTTCCCGCACCTAGTACGCAGCGATCCGGACCTGGAGACGGTCATCAAGCGACTAGCCGAGGAACATCTCGTGATCCACGATGCGATCCAGAATGTCGATCACGCTCTGGTGGATCGCATCAAGGCCCCACACCATTACAACTCCTTGGAGGCGGCTATCGGTTCGCTTAGCGATGTACTGCTCTCGCACCTCTCCTACGAGGAGCAGGAGATCGTCGAGCCGCTTGCCCGCGCAGGTTTCTATGAGGGACAGGTGTAACCCCACAATCCAGTGCGCAGACGAGGAGCGATCACATCACGATGCGATAGTGGAGATGAACGACGCCCTTGCGGAAACGCCGTTCATCGAGCAGCTCGAGATTCAAGCGCAGATCCTCGGGGAGGGAAGGGTTGCCGCCTCCCACCGCGACAGGCCCGACGAAGAGGTGAAGCTCGTCGACCAATCCGGCTCTTATCGCCCGGGCGGCAAGGCCGGGGCCGCCCACGCTCATGTCACGTTCCCCCGTTGCTTTCATCTGTCTGACTGTGCCGGCGTCGAAGTCGCGCTCGATACTGGTCCTGTCGCTCGATACTCTCTCCAACGTCCTCGAGTACACGACCTTGTCGGCTCTCTTCCAGATCTCGGCGTAGTCGTGCATGACGCACGGCTGGTCAACGACAGTGTCTGGGGTCTCCCATACGGCCATCACCTCGTACATGCGGCGCCCGTAGAGATAGATGCCGATCGGCCTCTCGAGGTCGTTAACGAATTCATGCACTTCCTCGTCGGGTGCGGCCCAGTCGAAGTTTCCGTCCTGGTCGGCCACGTAGCCGTCGAGCGAAGTGATCGCCGAGTAGATCAGCTTTGCCATGGCAGCTCCTTCAGGTTCACGGACCACATGTTCCCCGGCCAGCCGAAGACGGTTTTTCTCACTAGCTGGGCGCGATACGACGTGCGACTTCGCCAAGCATCGGTGATTCGGGTGACTCCTGCACGCAACGGGCGAAGAGCCAGAGCATCAGGCGTTCCGAATCGACAGCGAGCAGATCCGCCATGCGGAAACTCAGACCTCGGGGGTCAGCCGTCAACCGCTCCTCGCAGTTCAGCATGTGTTGCACAGCGTCGTAAGTCGGATCGCCGACGTATGGCTTCGGATCGATGACCAGCCAGGGTTCGCGCTGGGCTGTTAGCACGTTCTCGGCGTGCAGATCGGTGCACAGCAGCACCCTGCGATCGGCGGTGGCAGGCAAGCTGCGAAAGAGCTCGATGCCGTCGCGAGCCAGCCCCCTATCAAGCCTTCCCATTCCCGCTTCAACCTTGACCTCGAACTCATCTGCCCATTGATCGCACATGAGCTGCAAGGGCCGGAATGGGCCGCTCGGCTGCGCTCCCCACAAGCGATGGAGAAGTTCCGCGATGACCACGTCCTGGTCGACCTCGGGCCGACCACCCAGGTTTGTTCCCGGTATACATCTTTCGATCAGCAGAGCAATGCTGTCGCCCGGCGTCGCGCTGGCGTGGAGTTTCACCGCGCCTTCTCCATCCCACACGCGCAGCCCGGCGGCTTCGTGGGCGGCTTCGGTGTGACGCCACGCGATCTTCAGCGCAAGGTCAAGGTCATCACCTAGGCGGACCGGGGCAACCCAGGCGCTCTGTCCCCCAGGTTGGAAGGGATCGCCCACCTCTTCGATCGACCAGCGGTCGCTGAGCTCTTTCACGATGTCGGGCAAAGCAGCGATCCAGGGTCGTCGCTCATCGTCTTGGAGAAGGTTGCGCGGCAGCGGGAAGTTAGCCACTCCAGATCCCGGAGAGGGAGTCGGGTTTGTAGCCATCGTGCAGAAGCTCGTTCGGTTCGGCTGGAGTCGGTCCCACTCTGCCCACGCCCTAGGACGCTACCCTCCAAGCTCGTCCAGGCGCCGCTCGAGGAAACGGCGTTCGGCGTCGTCCTCGGCCAACTCGAGAGCGCGGCGGAAGGCGGCCCGAGCCTCTTGGGTTCGACCAAGGCGCCGCAGCAGGTCGCCCCGCGCCGAGTGTAAGTAGCGATAGTCGTCGAGTTCGAGCCGGTCCATGATTGCTAGTCCCGCCCCCGGACCATCTGCCTCCGCAACGGCGATCGCACGGTTCAGTTCAACAACGGGTGATTGCGTCAGACGGCTCAGCTCTCCGTACAGGGTCGCAATCTCCACCCGATCGCTCGGATCGTCGGCGTGCAGCGAAGCGATTGCGGCTTGCACGACGTAGGGGCCGCGACCGCGAAGGGCCAAGGCTCTCTCGAGAAAGGTGCGGCCCTCGGCTATCTCCGCCGCGTCCCACAGGGAACGGTCCTGATCGGCCAGCAGTACCAGATCGCCATCCTGCCAGCGAGCCGCGCGACGGCTGTCATGCAGCAACATCATCGACATGAGTCCATGGACCTCAGGTTCGTCGGGCATCAACGTGGCCAGCGCTCGCCCGAGGCGTAGCGCTTCGTCGGCCAGCTCACTTCGCCCCCCGTAGCCCTCGTTGAAGATCAGATAGACGACGGCTAACACCGCGGCCAGCCGGTCTGGTAGCAGATGCTCGGGCGGCACACGGAAAGGGATCCCCGCGGCTTTGATCTTGCGCTTCGCGCGAACGAGCCGTTGCGCCATCGTCGCCTCGGGTACCAGGAAAGCGCGTGCGATCTCGCCGGTTGTGAGACCGCCCAGCGTTCGCAAGGTGAGTGCGACCTGCGCGTCGAGGCCCAGCGCTGGATGGCAGCAGGTGAAGACGAGCTCAAGCCGTTCATCTGGAAAGCTGGTCGCGTCCATGTTTTCCTCCACGACCTCAGGCATCCGCAACAGATGTGTCTTGGCAGCGAGCGTCCGCTCCCGGCGGATGCGATCGATGATTCGGTTCCGCGCCGTCCTTACGAGCCACACCCGCGCGTTATTGGGAGTGCCACTGCGCGGCCACTTCTCCGTAGCGATCGCGAACGCCTCCTGAGCGGCTTCTTCGGCGAGGTTGAAGTCACCGCAGAAGCCGATCAGGGAAGCGAGGACATACCCCCACTCATCCTGAAAGACCTGTTCGAGGATCGCTAGCGCTCCACTATGGGCCGCACCTCGACCGCGCCGCCCATACGGGCCGCCGGGATGTGTGCAGCTACTTCGATCGCAGCGTCGAGGTCGTCTGCTTCAAAGAATAGGTAGCCGCCAAGCGCCTCCTTGGCTTCGACGAACGGCCCATCGGTGGTTAGCGTCCTACCGTCTTCAACGCGGACGGTCGTAGCCGTCTCCGGCGATGCGAGCTCCATGCCCGTCGTTACGCCGGGGTTCTCGTTGAGGGCCTGGTAATCGGCGTACACCGCCATCTGTTCTTCCTGCGAGAGCTTGCCCCAGGCCTCGGGGTCCCGCGGCGTGGGCGTAGTGCCCTGGTTGATCAACAGCATGTACTTCATCTTTCTCCTCCTCGTCGTGCGGATGTCGCTGTTAGACGAATGGGGAGTGACCGATTCGACAAACTCCCATAAGCATTCTTCCGGCTGCGCCAACACTTCGAGATCCGGCCAAGGAGCCCGTCACAGTGCGGAGGAGGCCGGCCCCCCGCTTCGATGCGGCCCCGTCCTTAGGGATCTTCCGCCAGAAGCCGGCGGCTTAACGCTTCCGTTCCACTCTGGAGCGAGGCAAAATCATCGGCAGTATGAACGCACCGGCCGGTCCCACCTCAGCGGACGTTCTGATGGGCAGCCTCGACCGATGAGAGCCTTGGAGCCACGCAGGGGCCGGCGATCAGGGCAAGGGTGCCATTCATGAGAGACGCTGTCGTTAGGCGAGCACCCTGGATCGTAGGTGCGATTTCTATAGCGCTCATGATCGGAGTTCTGATCCTGTTCTTCGTCGACCGCAACGTCAAACTGCCCAGCGGCTATTCCGAGGAATGGGATTTCTCAAACGTTTTCAATACCGCTGTAAACATCGCGGTTCCCGTCATCGGAATGGTCCTAGCCTCACGACGTCCCGAGAATCGGATCGGCTGGTTGTTCCTGACCGCCGGTTTCACTTTGGGTTTGTCCGCGTTCGGAACTGCATACGGGCTCCACGCTCTGGTAGTAGACCCAGGGTCGCTGCCGTTGGGCCGTCTGCTCGCATGGGTGGGCAACTGGACCGGGCTGATCCCGATCGGTGCGCTGGTGTTCCTCTTTCTCCTGTTCCCAACGGGCCACGTCCCGCCAGCGCTATGGAAACCGGTAGCGTGGGTGATCGGAGGGTCGGTCGCCATTCTTATAGGAGAGACTCTCCTCTTCTCGACGCTTGGGTGGAGCCACCCTTTCCGCAACTCAAACGATCTCGGAGTCTTTGGATTCCTACTGTTCGCCGTGCCGGTCGTCACGGCGCTAACGGCGTCCATCGCGGCAGTAATCATCCGATTTCGGAGGGCGGTCGGAGAAGAGCGACTGCAGCTGAAATGGTTCGCCACGGGCGCGGTGCTCGTTTTCGCAGCCCAGCTCGGAGGCCTGTTCACAACAAATGCATCTGCGCTGCAGGGCCTGGCGTTCATCTTTCTCTACTCCGCCATCGGAGTAGCCGTACTGAAGTACCGCTTATACGAGATCGACGTCGTCATCAGTAAAACGCTCGTGTACGGCTTGCTGGCCGCCTTCTTCACCGCGGTCTACGTCGCTGTCGTAGTGGGAATCGGAACAGCGATCGGGTCGGCGCGCAACCCGTTCCTCACGCTGGTCGCGGCCGCGCTGATCGCTATCGCCTTCAATCCCGTGCGAGACCGAGCGCGACGATTGGCAAACCGCATCGTGTACGGGGAACGCGCGTCCCCTTATGAAGTTCTTTCGAACTTCTCCGACCGGGTAGCTGGTACCTATTCGGTTGAGGAAGTCCTCCCCCAGATGGCCGCGATCCTGGGCGAGGGCACCGGGGCACGGACGGCACAGGTGTGGTTGCGGATCGGCGAACAACTCCGTCCGGAGGCTGTCTGGGGACAGTCCGCTGGCGCGGGTCAGTCGCGTGGGCAGGCGATGCAACTTAACGACGGCGAGTTGCCTGACATCACGGGTGCGTCCAAGGTCGTGCCCGTCCGTCATCAAGGCGAACTGCTCGGCGCCCTCACGGTGACAAAACCACCCAGCGAACCCATCACCGCGGCCGAAGACAAACTCGTGAACGATCTCGCCTCGCAAGCAGGACTGGTACTCAGGAACGTTCGGCTCACCGAGGAACTACGAGCGAAACTCGAGGAACTGCGCGCCTCCCGGCAGCGTCTTGTGGCGGCTCAGGACGAAGAACGCCGGAGGATCGAGCGAAACCTGCACGATGGTGCGCAACAGCACCTCGTCGCACTCGCGCTACAGGCGAATATCGCCAGCTCAATGGTAGGCAAGAACCCGCAGAGAGAAAGCGAACTCATCGATCAATTGAAGACAGGAGCGCAAGAGGCCCTCGAGAACCTGCGCGACCTTGCACGCGGGATCTACCCACCGCTGCTTGCAGACAGAGGGTTGGCTGCCGCATTGGAGGCCCAAGCGATGAAGTGCCCAGTCCCGACGAGCGTCGAGGTCAATGGCTTGGGTCGTTACCCACCTGAGATCGAGGCCGCCGTCTACTTCTGCTGTCTCGAAGCCATGCAGAACATCGCCAAGTACTCCGACGCGGTTTCGGCCCTCATAAACCTTGCTCCTGTCGATGGAGACCTCTGCTTCGAGGTCACCGATGACGGCAAGGGATTCGATCTCGCTGCAACGGGCTATGGGACGGGACTGCAGGGAATGATCGACCGACTAGACGCGCTCGGAGGAGTGCTCGAGGTCCGCTCCCAACCGGGTAGGGGCACCTCGGTGGCCGGAAGGATCCCGGCCCCGAGCTGAGCTAGTCGTTCACATGCGCTGCGGATCGGTGTGTAATCGTCGGGCCGTCCGCAGTCCTTTCGCCGCTACTTTCCCATGAGGCGACTGAGCATGCCGCTTGCAACCTCCTGCGGCCGCTGCTGCTCGCCCATGTACGCGGTGATCCAGATCAACATGCCGGTCAAGCCCGCGATGACCCACTGCAACATGTTGAGCTGCCGTTGAGCGCCCGCTACTTCCGGAGGCGTCGCAGCGCTTGGGGAGGTGCCGCCCTCGACCGGCACATCACCCGCGTCCATCATCTTCTGCCCTAGAACGCGGGCATAGCCGGTCGCCCCCAGAGCCGCCACCGTCACCGCAGTCTTTGCGGCCGAAACGCCGGCCACTCCCTGCTGCGTCGCCATGCGTCCCCGGTTGGCCCACGTGAGCATGCCTCCCCCGAGGAGGTGCGCTCCGATGGCCCCGAGATTCACCGGTGTCCACCGTGCCCAACCGGCGTTGGCAACTCGGGCTCGTTGGCCCGGGTCGTCGACCTGGGCTGCAGCCCCATTGAGCCCGATGGCGCCCATAAGTGAACCTCCGAACCACGCAGCAAGACCAACGTCGTGCATCGTCCGCGCCGCTGTGTTGGTGTCAGTCATCTTTTTCTCCCTTCTCCAAAACCTGTGGCCTGGATCGTTGTCGCCTCCCGCGCTGTCCCGCGTCGGGTTGTCGTTGTCACGATTCGCCTGTGACACCCTTCCCAGATCGGTCGACTCTCACTCCGATCCCGTCAACTTCAAACGGAACGGCGAGAGAGAGCGTCGCCTCGGCTCAACCGCCGCAAGGTCAGCACCGGCCGCTAAGCTTTGCCGCGAATCCCGCTGGGGAACGCGTCCCCACGAGGAAGCTCGCAAAGGGGGACTTTCATGGGTTACGCCGATGCCTACGAACGTGTCCAACGACGCGTTTGCACCCTCGTGAACGAGTCCGTAGCGGATACGGACGTACCGACCTGCCCCGGTTGGACGGTCAAGGACGTGGTCGCGCACCTAGCTGGGTTCTTTACCGCCTACCGGTCCGGCGACCCCCAAGAAGCGTTCGGGCCTGGGTGGGGCGACAGAGAAGTTCGAGCACGAGAGGATCGTCCGCTGCAGGAGTGCATCACCGAGTGGAACGAGCTTGTCAAACACCCGGGTGATGTCTTCGAATCACGCTTCGGCCCCGTGGCGGTTTCTGATGTCCTAGCCCATGAGCAGGACATAAGGACTGCTCTCCACCAACCAGGAGCAAGCGACGACGAGAACATCGTGCCTGCCGTGCAGATGGGCTTGTCGTTCCTCGACAACAAGCCGGAAACGCAAGACCTGCCGGCTCTAAGGGTCGTCACCGCTGACATCGCTCAAACAGTAGGAAAGGGTGAGCCCGCCGCGACGTTGCATACCTCTACCTTGGAGCTTTTCCGAACGATCCACGGACGGCGAACAGCCGAGCAGGTGCGGGCAATGAACTGGGACGGAGATCCCGAACCGTGGATCCCGGCCCTATTCCTTTTCGGTCCAGCCGAACGGACGGTAGAGGAATGACGCACCAGCAGCGCCGAAGTGAGGCCTCTTGGTGAGCGAGGGTGCCGCCGCGCCCCGAGGCGCGAACCTCAGCCACCGGCAGATCCACATCGTGTTGCTCGGCCCGATGGCCGGGATGCTCGCCGCAGCGCAGCAAGGAATACTACTCCAAGCCTAGGCATTTCCATCTTTGCAGATGCATCGGATGAGATGTATCCTCCACCGTCAATGGATGAGGGTATGGAAGTCGGCGATCTCTACTATGTGGCGCGAAGGCTAAAGACTTACGCCGAGCACTCCCTCGGGGCCAAACCAGGAGATATCGAAGCCGTGCCCCTTCATCAGCGCCTCATCCTCAAGCACGTCCTGCAATCACCTGGAGCAACCATCCTCGAACTCTCCGTCCGGCTCTCGCTGGCCCAAAGCATGGTGTCGACTGCAGTCAGCGCCCTCCGGGAACAGGGCCTGGTGATCACCCAGGTCGATCCCGATGACCGGCGCCGGCTCAAAGTCATGCCGAGCGAGCAGTTGAAGACGTGGGCCGCGACTCGTCTTCACGTCGATCTGCGTGCCGTTCTGGCCCCTCTTCTGGCGGGTCTTTCCAGCGACGACCGTGCGTGCGTGCTGCGGGCCTTTGCGTTGCTCAACCAGCTATTCAGAAGCCAGGAAGACGTCGGAGTGTCCAGGGAGGCACGCGTGCATGAGGAGGTGCAGTGACCGCCACCGCACAGGAGCAGCAGTTCTCAAACGAGGCCACCTTGTTGCCAGGCGGGCGGCCGCCCGACGGCGAGATCGCCATCTCGGTGTCCGGGCTTAAGAAGAGCTTCGGCGAGATCGAAGCCGTCCGAGGTGTCGATTTCGAGGTCAGGAGGGGCGAGATCTTCGGGCTGCTCGGCCCGAACGGCGCCGGAAAATCCACGACCATAAACATGCTCTGCACACTTTCGGCGCCTACGGGAGGCAGTGCCACTGTGGCCGGGTATGACGTCGTGCAGGCCCGCGACGCAGTGCGTCGGAGCATCGGCTTGGTCTTTCAGGACACCACCCTTGATGGCTATCTCACTGCCGAGCGCAACCTTCGCTTTCACGCGGAGCTGTACGGGGTTCCCCGCCAGCTCGCGGCCGACCGGATGCGCCAAGTGCTCGAGATGGTGGGCCTCTGGGATCGCCGGGACAGCAAGGTACAAACGTTCTCCGGCGGGATGATGAGGCGCCTCGAAATCGCCCGTGGGCTCCTGCACTCACCACGCGTCCTGTTCCTCGACGAGCCCACGGTCGGACTCGACCCCCAGACCCGCACTTCCATCTGGAACTACATCGAGGATCTCAAGGCACGCGAGGACATCACGATTTTTCTCACCACCCATTACATGGACGAAGCCGAACACTGCGATCGCATCGCGATCATGGATCACGGTCAGGTGATCGTGCTCGACTCACCCCAAGCTCTGAAGGCGAGCGTTGGAAAGGATCGCGTGCAGATCAGAACCTCCGACGACGACGCTGCGATCGCAGCTCTTAAGGAACACTTCGATGTCGAGGCCTCGGTCCACGAAGGAGCGGTCACCTTTTCGGTACCCGCCGGACAAGAGTTCGTCCCCCGCTTATTCGCCGAGCTCGGCGTGCCCATCCTTTCCGTAGTCGTCGCCAGGCCGACCCTGGATGACGTGTTCATGTCATACACCGGGAGCACTATCCGTGACGTGGAGGCAGCGAACCCCAACCGCGCGATCGTTCAAGCGTTCAGGAGGAGATAGGGATGGCAGTTGAAACTGCAGCCCGAAAACTTTCCACTCCGGTAACCGTCCCGGGCCGCTCGTGGCGGCACGAAGTGGGGGCTATCAAGATCGTGTGGCAGCGCGATCTGATCCGTTTCTGGCAGGACCGCACCCGGATGGTCGCGTCCCTCGTGCAACCGGCGCTATTCCTCTTTGTGCTCGGCACGGGCCTCTCCCGTCTCACTTCAGGATCGTTCGGTGGGATCAGTCTCAAGACGTTCATGTTTCCGGGGATCGTCGCCATGTCGACACTGTTCACCGCGTTGTTCTCAGCAGGGTCAATCGTTTGGGACCGAGAATTCGGATTCATGCGGGAGATGCTCGTAGCCCCGGTCAGCCGCAGCGCGATCGTCCTCGGCAAGTGCTTCGGAGGAGCGACCGTTGCCACCTTGCAGGGGCTCGTGATCCTCTGTCTTGCGGGGGCCGTAGGGGTTCCTTATTCCCCTTCCTTGATGCTCGAGCTGATCGGAGCGATGCTCATCCTTTCGTTTGCTCTGACCGCCCTGGGCGTCGCCGCGGCAGCTCGCATGCGTAACATCCAGAGCTTCTTCGGACTGATGCAGGTGGTCGTCATGCCGATGTTCTTCCTGTCGGGGGCCCTTTATCCACTCAACAGCCTGCCGGGTTGGCTGCGGGCGCTCACGCGTGTCGATCCCATCACCTATGCGGTAGACCCGATGAGACGCCTTGTCTTTGATCATCTCAACGTCAGCTCGATCGCGCAGGCCAGGCTGGCTCCCGGGGTGACTTGGAACGGCTGGGTGATTCCCATCCTCCTCGAGCTAGGTCTCGTCGCGCTCATTGGCTTGATCATGCTGGGACTCGGCATCTGGGAGTTCCGCCTCGGCGACTAGAGCCTCGTTCGGTTTGACTTGCCTACTGCAGGCGAAAATGTAAATCTGTGTCCTCGGCAGCGGTCAGACGAAAGGAGCTTGGCGTGCGCAGACTTGCAATTCTGGGGGGAGCGGTTGCTCTTGCCTTGGTGGGGAGTATCGGGGTGGGTAATTCTGCGACCTCTCCGTACACGATCAGGACGATCGGTAGGGATACCTTCATCAGGAATGCCTTGATTCAGAGCACGTACCGATTCGGACCCGAACGCAACGTCGTAACGAGTGGGCATACGGTCGTCCTGAAGAACGTGACCGGAGCACCGCACACCTTTACGATCGTGAGGAAGGCGAACAGGCCCAGCAACAGCGGCGAGGTCTTCAATTGCCAGGTGTGCCGTAAGTACCCACCGGTCAACAATGTGGGCAGGAAAGGCATCAACCGCATCGGTGACTCGCGTCTGGTCAACCCGGGCCAGTCCGTAACGTTCCACGTCACCGCCCGAGCCGGGAAGACTCTTTACTTCTTCTGTGAGTTCCATCCCTGGATGCAGGGAAAACTCGTCGTCAGGTAACGGCTAACCCAAGACGTTCACAGAGGGGGCTGCGTACGCAGCCCCCTCTGTACACATCACCCCTCCGAGGCACGAGCAGGAACGACACGCAAACAGGCTCACGAAGGCTCCGTGCCTACTCGGTTAGATATCGTCCTCTGAGTGGTGGGCTTAGAGGCGCTTTCCGTCAGCACTTGTTCAAGTAAGTGATCACTCGTCCACTGTGAGCCGGGATCTTGGCACGGAGTTTCCCGCCGCACCCCAGCGCCCGGTTCGTGCCCGGCCTGAGCTCTACGGCCTTCTGGGAGCCGACACCGGTTCTTATGGCGGGCATCCTGATGGCCCTGTTACGGAGATTGACTACCGACATCCCGTGCCGGTAGCGGCGCAGCCACAGGCACTTCACCTTCGAGGCCCGACTGCACGTGTATCTAGTGGGACGAGAGTCGAGGGGCGAACCGAGGCGAACCGCAGTTAACTCGGGGTATGTGCCCCAACGCCAGCAGAAATCCGGCTCGGTGGCGCGCCTGCAGCCGTCGTCGCCGGTGTTGATGAAGAGACTCAGCCGGAAAAGCCTTGCCTTGGCCCACTGATAGTAGACAGCCTTCGGACGCCGTGCCGGCGCTTTGATCTCGCCGATCACTCGAGGAGGGCCCTGTGGGGGTGAATGCCGCTCGGAAGCGAGATCCTCTCGGTAGTCCTTCTTGAAGGGCCGGATGCTCAGGTGACTTGGACTCTCGTCGATAACCCGGCTCACAGTCTTCAGAACGTCATTCTTCGTCGGACACCTGAGCCAGCGCCGCTTGCGGCAGAACCAATTGTTGGGATCCGGCCGAAGCTTCGGAGTAGTGAACGGCGTCTTGCCGTAGTTGACCCACACCTGGAAACCCATGCGCTTGGCTTTCTTGATGAGGCTCGCGTAGAGGTCTGAAAAACGCGCCCGCGGGCGCCAGGGATGTGCTGTGCAGTGAGAACGCTGCTTCCAGACTGGTTGCTTTCCAGATTGGAGACCCCGGAAGGCGGCACCGCCGCGATCGAAGAAGAGCCCGCGATACCCGATAGTCTTCAGCTGCCTCAGGTAATCGCTCACGAATGCTCGAGCGGAGCGCTCGTTGGCGTCGAAGTAATACCATTTGACCCCGTTCACTCTTTGACCGACTACCGGCCGTCCTGACTTGCCACACAACCTCCAGCCAGGATGCTGTGAGATGTTGATGAAGTTGTTGTAAAGCGTTCCTTTGGGAAACCAGAAGAAGTTGACGTAGCGGAATGGCAGGGCCCCCACACCTCGGATGTCCCTGACCGCTTGTCTCTCCTTCGTGTGGTCATTGAGAGTGTCTCCCTGGCCTGTCACAACGACGGCATAGGCGCGCTGGAAGTTCTTGCTCGCAGTCCCGGGAAGCACTCTCTGATACCAGAAGACGACGTTCTCCCGGCGCACGGCGAGCGAGCTCTTCGGGGTGGCCGGGCTGCTCGCCGCGGTGTTGCACGAGGCAAGAAGCATGGTCGTCAGCACCCAACCGCATGCCTTCACAAGTGGGCCTGCGCCCGACTCTCCCCTCCTCATGGACATCCCCCCTGGATCAAGGACAAACACTCCCGATGCAATGCCGGTCCCGCCGCAAACGTCTGCTCAAGAAAGCCACGTCCGGATTATTACCTCTTATGCCATCGCTAAGGGAGTTGCTTAGCTCGCCTGGATCGGTTCTCAAGTCGTAATACTCCTGTGCCAACGGGCGTCCCCGCTTGTAGTAGGTGATGAATTCATACCGCTTCGTAAGGGTGGCTGCCCACGGAGGCAGTCCGAGGAAGGGGAACCTCCAGCCCTCGGCCAGTATGCGACTGCGATGCCAGGCGTGGTCAAGCAGGGACTTGCCGTCCATTGGTTTCTGTAGCGCTCCGCCGTAGTGGATCGCCTGCAAGATCGTCGGGGCGATGTCGATATTCGCGACCAGCCGATCGTCCTTTGTGTCCGCCGGCACCTTGCCGGGCCAGCGCAGGTACATCGGCACACGGATACTGCGAAGATACGGATAGAGCTTGGTCGCCAGCCCATGGTCGCCCCACAACATCCCGTTATCGGAAATGAATATCGCCAGCGTGTTGCGGGCCTGATGAGTCGTGCGCAGGTAGCGAAACACCCTTGCCACCATCCGATCGACAGGCATCAGGCTTCGCAGTTGCCGGCTGCGGAGCTTCCGCGCGTATCTAGGTTTATAGGAGATGCGTTGAACGAAGGCCGGCTTGTCCGACCTATCGCGTTCGCCTACTGCCGGATTCTTGCGCCATGGCGGAAGCGGAGCTCCTCGGTCGCGCTTGTCTACGAAGGGAGGGACGCCGATGTCGGCGTGCGGCGCAAGAGGCGCGAGGTAGAGATACCAGGGCCGGCCGCTCGTTGTCGCCTGACGCAACGCGCCGACAGCTTGATCGGAGACGAAGTTCGTTGAGTAGCGATGGACGGTTCTCTGACGATTGCCGATGCGCCAATGGCTGCCGTAGTAATAGTGGCGGTTGTTGGGGGATCCCGGATTGATGACCCAATGATCGAAATAGGGGGGGTTCTGAGAAAGATCCCACTTGTTGAGGTACTTGCCCACGATCGACGTGTAATAGCCAGCATCGTGTAAGTAGTGTTGGACGGTAGCCGCTTGGTCGAACGACTTTTTTGGCCTGTTGTGATGGATGCCATGGTTGTGCGCGTACTCGCCGGTGAATATGGATGCTCGCGACGGGCAGCATGACGGCGTGGTGACTATCGCGTGAGTGAATCTCACTCCGCCTCTTCCGAAGATGCGCCTCGTGTGCGGCATCACCTGCATCGTCTGCAGCGGCTGATCATCGGTCACGATAACGAGCACATTGGGAGACTGCGCAGCCGGTGTCGCGCGCCTTCCGGGCCCGGGCGACGAAAAAAGACACGCCGGTACGAAGCCCATCAACAGAAGGAGGAAGAGCCTGGCCCGGGGCAACGGAGTGCGTTGCCGGCCCCAAAACCTACCCATTGCCCTCATCGTACACAGCGGCATTTGTATCCTTTCGTCTGGCAAAGCACCCGAATGGCCGGCTGAGGAGGTTCTTCGAAAGCGTGCGTGACTTCGTTTTCCTAGTGGAGGTGCTCGCTCCTGGGCTCGGTATGACCTTCTGCCTTTACGCTCCCGGGCGCATCACGCTCCCTGTCCGCTTGGCCCTCATCGCCTCTTTCGGCTACGTCACTGTGGCAAGTCTCGCCTTCGCTCTCGCGGCAACGGCAACCTTGAGTCTGACGACGCTGGTGGCGGGTTGGTCAGTCATGACAGTTGCGATCTGGGCTCTGGCTGTGAAGCGCTTCTCGATTCTTCGCCACTTCCGTACGATCGGCCACCAGCTCTCCGAGCACATCTGGACCGACGGCTTGGGCGTGGCGATCATCTGCGCGTTCTGTTTGTACCGGCTGGTCTTTCCATCGTCTCTGTCTCTGCAAGGAGCCGCCGCACTCCGCTATTGGTCTGACGGAGCCGAAGTAGCGAAGGCGGGGCACTTTCCCTCTGAGGTGCTGCAATGGGGGATGCAGATCCCTGCAACAGCAAGCAAAGCCTTCCTCAACTCTTTTATGGCTACCGCGGCCCTCATATTCGATGGAAGGGCCCTCGACGGGCTGGGAGCAGTGCAGTGGTTCTCCGCTATTGCCCTGGCCTTGGTGCTGTGGGGGTTGGGCAAGGTATTGGGTCTCAAGAGGCTCGCGATAGCCCTGCCTCTCCTCACGCTCGCATCTCCGCACTTTCTCAACGACGGCTTCACCCATGACCTTCTGGCATTCCGAGCAGAGCTCCTTGGGCGTGTCGTGGGATTTGCAGGGCTGATCGTCGGCATTCGAGCTCTTCGAGGGCGTAGCAGATGGGTAGATCCATTGGCTACTGGAGCCGTCATCGGAGCTTCTGCGTTGACCCACTTCGCTCCCTTGATCGTCGTTTTCCTCTTGCTGGCTTCCTTTGCCCTCACGACCGCGTTGAGAAGTTTCGACGCCGTAGGCATGGCGCGGACGCTGGGGATCGCCGTGCTGGTGACCGTGGCGGTATACGGAATCGCACGCGCTGCGGGGGGCGGCTCACTTGGCTTCCAAGGGATAAAGAACCCCCGCGCTTATTCGGCTGCGCCGGCCGCGAGGGAAACGGCTACGGGAAAGGTGACCGACCCGACGCTGTTCTTCGCTTCTCCCTTGCGAGCGCTGCGCGGCAAGGATTCCAGCGCTAACAGCGAGCTGAGCGATCCCAGCCAGGTTTATCGCTCCTACGTAACTTCGGCTCTGGGAGTGGATTCCCGGGCCGTCGATATCCTTTTTCCCATCCTCCTGCTGTTGGGGGGTGCAGCGGTTTACTGGCGCCTCCCCGGCAAGCTCAAGGAGTTGGGTCCAGCGGCCGTCATCGTCATGACAGGGATATTGCTCTTCTCGTGGGCGATGACGGTCCGCTACCAAACCTTCGTCCCCGGTACGACCGGGTCTCGCCGCCTGGCCGATTACGCGTCCTTGCCGGTCCTCTTTTTACTTCTGGCAGTTATGGAGTTCATCGTGTCGCGCTTCGGACCTCGCGTAGCGAAGATCGCTCCCGCTTTGCTCTTCGTTGCGCTTACCGTGATCTGCATAGCTTCGAACCCTCCTCCATCCGATCGGGTCGAGAAAGCCGGGGTCGCACTTCAAGGGATCGACTGGATCGCGTCGCACAGCCCTTGCGATGCTGTCATCCTCTCCAACTTCCGCACGGAAGGAACGTTCGAGGCGCTTGCAAACCGGCCCGCACTGCTGGAAGGCATGTCCCCATATTTCCGTCCGGCCATCCTCGACAGGGTCAACGCGCTCAACCGGCAGGCCTATCGATTCTTTACTAAACCGGCGAGCGATCGAGCGTTTCTCAAGCAGCATGACGTTGCATACGTCTACTTCGTACTGCATGGCCCTTTGGGGGGCAGCCCAATCGCGTATGGAGGCATCCAGCGTCTTGCGCAGGTCCCATTTTTGCGCAAGATCTACGGCAACTCCTTGGCCCAGATCTTTCAGGTAAAGGGCGCGACCCGGCCAGTCGCAAACAACGGCTGCGTCCAGCCTATCCAGGCCGCAAGGGAGGGATGAAGGCACGTCGGTTCTCGACCTGCTGATCCTCCTCGCCGTCGTGCTCGTACCAGGAACGGGCGCAGTGCTCGCAATCTTTCGACCCGGCGACTGTTCACTTCCGACTGTCATCGCCAGCGCAGTGGCCTTTGGCTACGCGCTCGTGGCGATCTTCTGCGCGGGTCTCATGTTGGTGGGAATCCTGACCACACTTGCAGTCGTAATCACGATCATCCTGGTCTCGGCTGCTCTGTGGGTGCTTGGCATCAGACGGACATCGCTCCGAGTCTGGGGCCGGTGGGCCACGTCCGCGTGGAGGGAGCATCCTTGGGAATTGGGGGCCGGTGCAGTGGCCGTCCTACTCGTGATCGTTTCGCTGGCGCACATGGATTCTCTCCTCAACTTTGGATTCGCCAACCCATGGCGATATTGGGCCGACGCGCAAGAGGTTGCTGCCGCCAAGGGACTTCCCGCCTCGAGCCTGCAATGGGGTATCGCCACCGTTCCCACTGTCAGCAAGCTCACATTCAACGCAGCCAACGCCGGCTTCTCGCTAATCGTTCATCCACCTTTGAAGACGATCGGGGCCCTGATGTTCCTGGGACTCATAGGCGTCTTGCTGTCTGCGTTCTCCTTTGCGTGGGAGCTCGGCTTGCCCCGCACGGCCCCACTCCTGGTCTTGTTCGCAGGTGCCTCGAGCGATTCGGGCCTGTTCGCCCACGGCTTGGTGTTTCAGCCCGGGAGACTCTTCGTGGCAGAGACGTTCTCACGCATGATCGCTTTCACCGCCCTGGCATTAGGGATCGCGACCGTGAGAACGAAGCGTTCGCTCGGTCTCCTTCTGGCGGCGGGAGGCGCCCTAGGGATCGCAGCAACGGTGCACCTCATTCCTGCAGCTCTCGCGGGCATGTTCCTGTGCAGCTACGCCGTCATCGCTGCCCTGTTGGATCGATCGAAGGTTGCCCTGCTGCGCACAGGGGTGATCGTGCTGACGGCCTGTGCCCTCATATTCTTTGTTGGGCTCTGGGCCCGGAACCGGCTTGGATTTCAGGCCGCCTCGACGGGCGCATTCCACAAGATCCACCGGTTCGACCCCACCCTGTTCTTTGCAACCGGGAGGATCAATCAACCGCGTCGATTACTGCCTGCCGTGCGCAAGGTCAAGAATCACGGCTGGTACACGCGTCCTTCTCGCATCTACGAATCTTTCCTTGCGGATTCGCTCGCGGCTCACTCTCCCCCGAGCTACGTCAAGCTGCTTCCTATAGTCCTTCTCGGCTTCGTTCTGGCCTCCATACGTTTCCTGCCCGACAGGTTGCGGGTGATCGGGACTGCCTCGTGGCTCGTCTGGATGCTGATCGTCATCGTTGCGCTGGTCTTCGCACGCATCTATTCCACCTATATCCCCGCTGAGTTTCCCGAGCGAAGGCTGTTTCCGGCGGCCGGCCTGCCGGTGATGTTGATCGGTCTGACGTTTCTCGAGTGGGGTATCGCGGCCCTGGGGCGCGCCTCGCCACGGGGTCCGGTCGCAGCAACGCTGGTGCTGGTGCTGGTAGCGGCCGTTTGGTTACTGCCGGACTACGGCCCCCCCTCGACGCGGTACCGCCAGGACCGGCAAGCTCTGGCGGCCATGACCTGGAT
>JAXDJR010000075.1:0-6383 GCA_034667545.1 Actinomycetota bacterium | reverse complement strand
GGTGGGCTTTGGAGAGGTCCTGAGTCCATACCGCCGACGCAAGGCCGTAGATGGTGTCGTTGGCGATCGCGATGGCCTCATCGATGTCGGCAACCTCGATGACCGTCGCTACGGGCCCGAAGATCTCCTCGCGGGCGATCTTCATGTCGTTGCTCACTCCCGCAAAGACCGTGGGTTCGAGGAAGTAACCGCCGTTCGACCCCGATGGACGACCCCCTCCCGCAACCAGCTCGGCCCCCTCGGACTTACCGGCATCAATATAGCCACTCACCCGGTCGAACTGCTCTTGGGAAACGACAGGGCCCATAACCGACTCTTCATCGAATGCAGGACCCACCTTCATCGAAGCGGTGGCCTCGACGAGGGACGCAACGAAGTCGTCGTGGATGGGCTTCTCGACGAGGATCCGCGTTCCGGCGGTGCAGATCTGGCCGGAATTGAGGAAGACCCCAAGCATCGAGCCCTTCGAGGCGCGCTCCAGGTTGGCGTCGGAGAAGACGATGTTGGGCGACTTGCCGCCGAGTTCCAATGTGACCCGTTTGAGGTTGCCCTCCGACGCATGCAAGATCTTGCGGCCCACGTCCGTGGACCCGGTGAAGGCGAGCTTGTCGACATCCGGGTGAGCCGCGAGCGCCTGCCCAGCCTCCTCGCCGAATCCCGTGACGATGTTGACAACGCCTTCTGGGACGCCGGCCTCCAGGCAGAGCTGCCCCAACCTCAACGCGGTGAGAGGCGTCTGCTCCGCCGGCTTGAGCACCACGCTGTTGCCGAATGCGAGGGCCGGAGCGATCTTCCAACTCGCCATGACCAGCGGGTAGTTCCAAGGGATGATCCCACCGCACACACCCACCGGTTCCCTCAACGTATAAACGAAGAGGTCTTCCGCGCTGGGGTTCGTCTCGCCGAAGAACTTGGTGGGCCAGCCCGAGTAATAGCGGAAGACGTCGCTCGCAGACCACACCTCACCGGAGGCAAGCTTCAGGGGCTTTCCCCCGTCGAGGGCCTCGATCTGAGTTAGCTCGGCGCTGTTCTTCTTGATGAGGTCGGCCAGCTTGGCGAGGATCTCAGAACGCTTGCCGGGTCGCAGTTTGCGCCAGCGCCCATCCTCGAAGCTGGCTCGTGCGGCCGCAACCGCTGCGTCGATGTCCTTGGGCCCTCCCCGTGGGACTTCGACGAAGGGTTCGCCGGTCGAGGGATCGAAGCTCTCGAAGCTCTGTGAGCTAGCAGCGTCAACAGGCTTGCCTCCGATGATCATCTTGGGAGACGAATCGATGAACTTCGTCACCTCATCAAGAAGCTTGACCTGCGCCATGACGTGTGACCTCCGGAAGTATGTGAGTGCGGAGGACCAGGTTATCGGAGCGCCTCGGGCGCACGCGCGCCCGGCTTGTTGCTTCGCCTAGGCGTCGGCTCCTTCGGGGGCGGGGATGAGACCGAGTTGCTGCAGCATCGACAACTGATCCACCACGTGCCAGTGCTCGGCCAGCTTTCCCTCCTCCAGACGGAAGATGTCCACCCCCGCTATCGAGAAGCTCTTGTTGGTGGGAGGTATACCGAGGAAGTCTCCAACGTGCTTGCCGGAATTCGTCCACCTGACGACGAGCTTGTCTCCCTGGCCTATGACGTCCTCGACCGTGAAATGGGGCGCGAGACCGTCACGAAGCATCGAGCTCCGGGCCTTCAGGCCTGACAGGCCTTCGCCCTGTCCGGGAAGGGGGTCATGCTCTTCGTAATCGGCTGTCGCCAGCTCATCCAAAGCCGATATGTGACCGTCTCCCATTACCTCTTCGTAAAAACGTCGCACTATCTCTTGGGTCGTCCGTCCCATCGCCGTCTCCTTTCGAGTCGATTCCACGCCGCCAGCATCCACCCCTCGTCGCACGGTGGCCACACCATCCCTCCCACCGACTAGGTCACCGACTCAAATAGCGGATTATCGGTGGATGGATGAGGTACCGGCATTACCTCTGCTCGTCCGGCGCCTACGCGGCCTCGTGGGGCTCACCCAAGAAGAGCTGGCAGAAAAGGCCGGCATCAGCGTTCGAACGGTGAGCGACATCGAGCGCGGCCTCCGCCGCTCGGTCTACCGCGATACCGCGGAGCGGCTCGCGGTCGCCCTCGAGATTGAGCCGGCGGAGAGGACCCCCTTCGTCGCGATCGCCCGGGGACGAACAACAGGATCGACTCAGCCGGGGCCTCGAGGTTCGGGCACGGCTCCATTCGCCGTCCCGGCTATCCCATCTCCGCCAACGCGCCTGATCGGGCGCGAACGAGAAATCAAGAGAGTACTCGGTGCATTCAGCGACCCGTCGATCCGTCTGCTCACCCTGATCGGGCCGGGGGGCATAGGAAAGACAAGGATCGCGATAGAGGCATCCTTGCGGGCACAGGGCATGTTCCCCGACGGGGTTTTCTTCCTTCCCCTTGCCTCCATGGGCACCGCGGCACCCGTCCTGTCCGCGGTCAGTAAAGCTCTAGGAGTCACCGCCGTCGAAGCCCCGAATGTGGCCGACATCGCGGCGCAGCTCGGTGAAGCCAAGGTCCTCGTGATCCTGGACACCTTCGAGCATCTTCTTCCAGCGGCCCCTTACGTAAGTGAACTTCTATCGAGCTGCGAGGGTCTGATGGTGCTCGCGACCAGTCGTGAGGCTCTTCACGTCCGTAACGAGCACGTTGTCACGGTTACGCCCTTGGAGGTGCCCGTCGACGGTGCTCTCGACTTAGCGAAGAACGCTTCCACGGCGTTGTTCATAGAACGAGCGCGTGCGGTGAAACCAGACCTGTATCTGGGCGGACGATCGGCCTGGGCCGTGGTTGAGATCTGCAGGCGCGTGGGTGGACTACCGCTGGCGATCGAGCTGGCCGCCTCTCGGGTTCAACACCTTCCCCTCGTTGCCTTGAGTGATCGACTGAAGTCCGGCCTCGATCTATTGAGCCGGGGTTCGGCCGATCTGCCTCCTCGACAGCGCACGATGCGAGACACGATCGCCTGGAGTTACCAACTGTTGGACCCCGTCGAGAGGTCTTTGTTCCGAGCCCTCTCGGTGTTCGTGGGAGGGTGGGCGCTGGACGCCGCCCACGAGGTATGGCGAGCACCCACACGCGATGCAGACACGCTGGAGACATTGAGCTCTCTGGTCGACAAGAGCTTGGTCGTCGCCGCTGCCGGCGGCCCAGAAGCCAGGTATTCCATGCTGGATGTCGTAGGTGAATTCGCCTGCGAGCAAGCCGAGAAGCACCTCGAAAACGACGGCCTGCACCACCTACACGCTTCGTTCTTCCTCGCTCTGGCAGAACGAAGCGAGCGGGAGGCAGGAGGCTCCGAGCAGGAGATCTGGTACCGACGGTTAGTACTCGAGCATGACAACCTGCGCACGGCCCTCCGGTGGGCAAGCACCCTCGAAGATCCCGAATTGGGGGTCAGGCTTGCAGGAGCGTTGTGGCAATTCTGGAGAGCAGAAGGTCACTATTCGGAGGGTCGAGCTTGGATCGAAGAAGCTCTCGCAAGAGGTTCGAATGTAAGCAAAAGTGCCCAGGCAAACGCTCTGTGGGGAGCCGCGTGGCTTGCTTTCTATCAGGATGACCTCCGCGCTGCCCACCGATTCAGCGAGCAGCTGACCGCTTTCACCGAGCAGCATGAGAAAAGCATCACTCGGAGAAACGCGCTAACAGTTGGAGCGATGCTTCACTTGGCTGAAGGCCGGTTCGAAGCTGCCGTTCCTCCCCTTCGCGAGAGCGTCGAGATCTGCGACGCGATGGGGACACCGTGGCTCTTGGCCACGTCGAAGCTGAATCTCGCTTTGGCATCGATGCATACGCGCCGCTTCGAGGATGCATCCCGCTTACTCCAGGAGGCAGCCAATCTCTACCTCGAACTAGGTGACGAACGCTTTGTGGCGCGAGCGAATGTTTACCGCGGGCACCTACGCCTCTTGGAGGGAAACAGATCAGACGCTGATGAGCTGTTCAGGAAGGGCCTTCACAGCTTTGTGACTCTAGGAGACCAGCATGGCATCGCCGAGGCTCTAGAAGGACTCGCGGCCGTAAACGCGGCCAGCGCCGCCGTAGAGGTGGCGGCCCTGCTATGGGGTACCGCCAGCCGGCTGAGGGAAGTATCGACTGCAAAGAGGCTCCCATTCGAACGCACGTTGATCGACCGGTGGCTGGACGAGGCCAAAACGTCACTTGGTGACGAGGCATGGAATGCGATCCTCTCGACGGGCCGCAGTCTCGATGTCGAGCAGGCGCTGGCTGGGATCTCGGCTCAGGCTCAATGAAGGAGCAAGCCTGCCGCTCCTGCTAGCACCACGATGATGGGCTCGGGCAGCTTGAAGCGCCAGAGCAACGCGAGCGCGACGAGGGCTATGGCTGTGGTGGGGATATCGACGACGGCTCCGCGGGTGAGGACCACCGTTGCTCCGGCGATGGCGCCGGCAGCTGCGGCGGTCGCACCCTTCACGAAGGCCCGAAGCTGAGGGTTCTGTTTGTGACGCAGGAACCAGCCTGCGGGAAGCACCACGCCGAGATATATCGGCGTGAATATCGCGACCGTGGCCACGACGGCTCCCGCGAAGCCTCCTACGAGATAGCCGATGAAAGTCGCGGTGATGACAACCGGGCCCGGAGTGATCAAGCCCATCGCCACTGCATCGAGAAACTGGCGGTCGTTCAACCAGTGATGCTGATTGACCACCCCTTCCCGGAGGAATGGAACGATGGCAAGCCCACTGCCAAAGATGAAGGCACCGGCTTTGAGGAAGAACAGACCCAGGGCCACCAAGGTGCCTGAGGTCGCAGTTCCGATCAAGAGGCTCCGAGCGAGTGGGGGCAACGCCGCCGCCAACGGACGATCACGATGAAAGAACCGCGGAGGCGCCTCCAACGCGATCATCAGGAGACCGGCGGCGATGAAGAGGATCGCAACCTCGGTTCCGGTGATCGCAGTGACCAGCCCGATCGCTATCGTTATGGACCAGAGTCGCGCATCCCGTCCATCGGTCAATCGAGCGAGCTTGACTGCGGCGATGGCGATGATCGCCATCACCCCTGGAGCGATCCCGTAGAACAGACCTTGAACCCAGTCGAGGCCGTTGAACTTGACGTAGAAGAACGCCACAGTGAGAACCGCTATGAATGATGGAACGATGAAAGCCAAGGACACCAGGAACGCGCCAAGGGTGCCGCGGCGTAGATACCCCACCCACATCGCGACTTGAGCCGCGAGAGGCCCTGGCATCGTCTGGCCCAAAGCAACACCGTTGAGGAAGTCGTCACGGTCCAGCCAGTTCCTCCGCTCCACCAGATCCCGCTGCATGTAGCCCACCGTGGCTATCGGTCCGCCAAAGCCAAACGTGCCGAGGTGGAGGAAGTACCTGAGATAAGAGGCGAAAGAGATCTCGTCTCGGGAGGGTCCTGGTGGGCGCGGGTGGGAAGGGTCGTCGTTCACGGAAGGGAAAGGTAGCGGCTAGACCAATACCTCGCGTGGCTGGGGCCCGAAGCCTAGTCATGAAGTCTTCGATGATCCTTTTCAGTGCCGCGCTGCTGTTGACAGGTTGCTCTGCGTCGCCCGCACCGAAGGCAGACGCGCGCGCAACCGCTCATGCAGTAACGATCCAAGGCATCGCCTTCGCCCCAAGCAAGCTCAGCGTGCCTGTAGGCACGAGGGTTACGTGGACGGACAAAGACAACGTCAAGCACACGGTGACTTCCGGCAAGCCTGGAAAGGACGCAATCCCGGGCGTACGCCAAGGAACGGCCGCCCACCCCAGCGGTGTCTTTGACCATCCGATGTCACCGAGTGGTGGAACCTTCAACTTCACGTTCAAGAAGGCCGGCACATACGCGTACTTCTGCCGTATCCACTCGAGCATGCGCGGTGTGATCGTCGTTCGCTAACCCCAACGATCCGTTGCACCCCATCCAATCGCAGCACCACAGGCGAACAACTATCAATCCGTCATCACATCACCAAGTGGCGACAACCATGAAAGAGATTCTGAAGGGAGAAAGTGTGGAAAAGATCAAACCAATGATTCGATTGGTCGCGCTAAGCCTTTCCATCGCGTTGCTAGGCGCAGCGTGTGGAGGCAGCGGGACAGGAACCGCCGGCGACAATGCAGGTGCTGGAACAAACACGACGACTAGCAACGGCGGGGCCATGGGCAACATGAATATGAATCACGTAGGCGTGGACACCGGCGCGCCCGGCCTCGATGCGACACTGACCAGCCTGCTCGAGAGTCATGTGTACCTTGCGTCGTTCGCAGTGCTGGAAGCCAAGCTCACCAAGAGCACGACGTCACCGGAGTTCAAGGCGGCAGCCGGAGCGCTCGACAGCAACACCGTAGATCTGTCCAAGGCCATCGCTTCGGTTTACGGAGACG
>JAXDJR010000074.1:0-15953 GCA_034667545.1 Actinomycetota bacterium | reverse complement strand
CGGCCCCCGGAGATGAGGCGGGGTGCCGCAGTGCTGGCCTCTGGCGAAGACCTCGCTGGCTCAGGAAGACTGTCCATCCCGACCTCCATAGCAGAGCAAGCTTCACTAATACCGCAGCCGCCAGAAGGCCGTCAAGCCCGAAATCGTTGAGCGCTTGTACCCCCTTAGGCTGGGTTGGAACCGATCGACCAGAGGAGCACAACTCCGTGCCAGAAGCTGTGATCGTCGCCACTGCGCGCACGCCGATAGGCCGGGCGAGAAAAGGCTCCCTCGTCGATGTCCGGCCCGACGACCTTGTCGCCTTCGCCATCCAGAGGGCGATGGAGAAGGTCCCCGCGCTCGACGCAGGTGAGGTTGTGGACGTCATGGTTGGGTGCGGCTTTCCCGAGCAGCGGCAAGGTATGAACCTCGGCCGGCGGGCGGCCCTGCTGGCGGGATTGCCGGAACACGTGCCCGGCACCACCGTCAACCGCTTCTGCGCGTCGAGTCTTCAGACGATCAGGATGGCCTTCCACGGCATCAAAGCCGACGAGGGCGACGTCTTCGTTGCCGCAGGAGTGGAGTCGATCTCCCAAGTGGATGGATACCCCAAGGACGCCGAGGAGCTTCACCCTAAGTTGTTCGGAGACGACGCTCCGATCGCGAACGTCTATATCCCCATGGGCATGACCGCGGAGAACGTTGCGGACAGGTACGGCATCACGAGAGAGGAGATGGACCGGTTCGCGCAACGGTCGCAGGAACGCGCGGTAGCGGCACAGGACTCGGGCTTCTTCGGCCGGGAGATCTCCCCCTACACCAAAGATGACGGCATCGTGGTTGACAAAGATGACGGTCCTCGATCCGACTCGACGCTCGGCAAGCTGGGGGCCCTCGCTCCCGTCTTCAAACCCGACGGCAAGGTGACGGCGGGGAACTCGTGTCCGTTGAACGACGGTGCCGCCGCCGTGGTCGTGATGAGCGCCGAACGTTGTCACCAGTTGGGGATCGAACCCCGTGCGCGGATCATCGCATCTTCGGTATCGGGGGTAGCACCCGAAATCATGGGGATCGGACCGATCGAAGCCGTTAGGAAAGTGCTGAAACAAGCCGAGATGTCGATCGAAGACGTCGACGTGATCGAATTGAACGAGGCGTTCGCGGCCCAGGTTCTTCCGGTGTGCCGCGAGTTAGGTATCGATCCCTTCGGAGAGAAATTGAATCCTCATGGGGGTGCGATCGCTCTGGGACACCCTTACGGGATGACCGGCGCGCGCATCATGAACACTTTGCTCAACGATCTTGACGAGCGCGACCGGACCATAGGGCTCGAGACCATGTGTGTAGGCGGGGGCCAGGGTATGGCGATGCTCATCGAGCGCCTCGGCCCCAGTCGCTAGTTGGACCACTTCCGAAGCCGCTAGGAGCACAGGCTGGGGGATCAAACGTGCTGCGAGTAACGGCCGTCACGGAGCGATCACCGCCAGGATCTGCCACATCCCGGGCACCCCTTTGAGCTCGTGGACACCGCGCTCCTCGAACTGGATGCCAGAGCCGGCGACCAGATCCTTGACCGTGCTCGACACGAGCACTTCATCCGGTCCCGCCATCGCTCCGACGCGCGCGCCGGTGTGAACGGCGATACCTGCGATGTTGCCGGCATGCAACTCGCATTCGCCCGTGTGAAGCCCTGCCCGGATCTGAAGCCCGATCGAGTGAACCGCGTCCCTGATCGCCATCGCGCACCGAATAGCGCGCGCGGGGCCGTCGAATGTCGCAAGAAAGCTGTCCCCGGCCGTGTCCACTTCCACGCCGCGGAACCGCTCGAGCTCTCGACGGACGATCTCTTCATGAGCGGTCAAGAGCGCGCGCCAGCGACGGTCACCGAGTTCCACCGCTCGATGGGTCGAACCGACGATGTCGGTAAAAAGAACGGTCGCAAGCACACGATCGGGCTCGGCACCACGGCGCGCACCCGTGAGGAACTCCTCAACTTCGTCGAGGATGGCGTCCTGGTCTCCCACCCAAGGCAGGTGGTCGTCAGATTCCAGCTCGACGTAGCGCGCACCCTCGATCTGCTCGGCCATATACCGCCCATGTTCCACACTCAGGCTGCGGTCGCCGGTGCGGTGAACTATGAGCGTCGGTACGCGAACCGAGGGGAGCACGTGGCGAACATCGATCAGGTTGTTCATCGCGGTGAGTGCCCCCGCGGCCCCTGGGCTTGCGCTCAGACGCAGATACGTCGACCACCAGCGTCGGAACGCTTCGTTGTCGATCGCAGTAGGAGCCCGCACCGCCAGGCCGACCGGGCCCCCCCAATCGCGCGCGATCTCCTGGAGAAAGGCTTCCGACTCTTCCGGCCGAGCCGCCCACTGGTGATCGGGTGCCCATGCCCGCCGCGCGTAGGCGCCGATCAGGATCAAGGCAGTCGTGCGCTCCGGATAGGTAGCTGCAAATAAGAGGCACATAGGTCCTCCTTCCGAGATACCCATCACTGCTGCACGGTCGGAGCCGGCCGCATCCATCACAGCACGGACGTCGTCCATCCGCTGTTCGAGTGTGGGCAGCTCGGTGTTGGGAACGCGATCCGAGAGGCCGGTTCCCCTCTTATCGAAGAGGATCAGCCGGGAGAATGACGCAAGCCGTCTGAGGAACGCTGCCGCGTTGGGCTCCTCCCAGATGTACTCCACATGCGTGACCCATCCGAGGACGAAAACGAGGTCGCGCGGCCCGTCACCGACGACTTGATAGGCGATACTGACGTCGCCGCTTCTCGTGTAGCGCGTCTCTGGCACGACCCGGAGTTTCATTCATGACTTGCCTTCGCGCAACTCGACCCGGAGAATTGGCGTAATGAGAGCTGCGCGATTGCATGCCTATGGGCAGGGACTGGCGCTCGACGATGTGGAAGAACCGACGATCCAGGACCCGTTTGAAGTGATCGTAAGGATCGGGGGGGCTGGTCTTTGCCGTACCGATCTTCACATCCTCGAGGGGCAACTCGAGGGGCGTGTCGAGGTCGAGCTTCCCTACACGCTTGGACATGAGAACGCCGGGTGGGTTGCAGAGGTCGGCTCGGCCGTCACCAACGTTGGCATCGGCGACCCGGTGATCGTCCACCCGCTCATGAGCTGTGGGTTCTGTCGTGCCTGTCGCGCGGGAGACGACATGCACTGCGAGGAAAGCCATTTCCCCGGTCTCACCGTCGATGGCGGATTTGCGGAGCTCCTCAAGACGAGTGCGCGCGCTCTCGTCAAGTTGACCCCCGATGTCGAGCCAAAGCACGCCGCCGCCTTGTCCGACGCGGGGCTCGCCGCGTACCACGCGGTGAAGAAAGCGGCCCTGATCCTCCACCCTGGGGCGAGAGTCGTCGTGCTCGGCGCTGGGGGCCTGGGGCACATCGGGATCCAGTGCCTGAAGGTGCTAACGCCCGCCGAGGTCATAGTCATCGACGCCTCCCCGGCGGCGGTCGAGCTTGCGGGTGAACTGGGTGCGGACCGCTCACTACTTGCCGACGGCACTCACGTTGCGGCCGTGCGAGACCTGACCAACGGCGGCGCTGAGGTTGTTATGGATTTTGTCGGCGAGGGAAGCGCTATCGGCGACGCGCTCGCGATGCTCCGTCGAGCGGGCACTCTCTACGCGGTCGGTTACGGCGGCACTCTGCACATCCCCACCATCGATATCGTCTCCACCGAGCTCACAGTCGTAGGAAACCTGGTCGGCACCTACAACGAGCTGGTGGAGCTCATGACGCTGGCAGCTCAGGGCCGGGTCCGCGTCCACACCACCACGTATCCTCTCGATGCCATCGACGAAGCCATCGCCGACCTGCGGGCGGGCCGGCTGAACGGCCGTGGCTTCTTGGTCCCTTAGGTGCGACGATCGCGGAGCGAAACCGCCAGCTAGTGGTGCTAGGGCCTCACGAGAGATAGGCCGAAGTGCGCTCGGGGTCGAGGTCGTAGCCCTTGATCGCTTCGGTGACTACCTCGGGCTTCAGATCACCAAACTCGGCAAGCGCCGCGAGAGTCGCCACGACGATCGACTCTGCATCGACTTCGAAGAACCTGCGGAGCGCCTCGCGCGTGTCACTGCGCCCGAACCCGTCTGTGCCGAGCGGCACGAACGGCGCCCGCACCCACCGTGCGACCTGATCGGGCACAGCTTTGATGGAATCGCTTACCGCTACGACGGGGCCTTCTCCACCTTCGAGGCTCGTCGTGATGAACGGCTGGCGGTGTGCTTCTTCGGGATGGAAGCGGTTCCATCGCTCCGCCTCCAACGCCTCGACCCGCAGCTGCTGATAGGAGGTTGCGCTCCACACGTCGGCGGCGACGTCGTGGTCTTGTGCAAGCATCTCTTGGGCCCGGAGCGCCTGCTGCAGGATGCTTCCAGATCCCAAGATCTGTGCCCTGTGGGTGCGTTCTTCGGGAGCTTCGCGGAATCGGTAGAGACCCTTGACGATGTCCTGCTCTATGCCTTCGGGCATCGGCGGCTGCGGGTAAGGCTCGTTGTAAACGGTCAGGTAGTAGAGGACGTCCTGGTTGTCGTCGACCATCCGGCGAAGGCCGTCGCGCACGATCACCGCGATCTCAAAGGCGAACGCGGGGTCGTAAGCCATAACGGCAGGATTGGTCGATGCAACAAGCAGAGAGTGACCATCCTGGTGCTGCAAACCTTCACCCGTCAGCGTGGTACGGCCGTAAGTGGCCCCCAGGAGGAAACCCCGTGCGCGCTGGTCGCCGGCCGACCAGATGAGGTCGCCGATGCGCTGGAACCCGAACATCGAATAGAAGATGAAGAACGGGATCATCGGCTCGCCGTGGGTTGCATACGACGTGCCCGCAGCGTTGAAGGAGGCCATCGAGCCCGCCTCCGTGATGCCCTCCTCGAGGATCTGGCCCTCGCGCGATTCGCGGTACGCCAGCAGGTGCTGGGCATCAACCGGTTCGTAGAGCTGGCCTTGCGCCGCGTAGATCTTGAAGTCTGGGAAGAGCGACTCCATACCGAAAGTTCGAGCTTCGTCGGGGATGATCGGCACCACGCGCTCGCCGATGTTCTTGTCGCGAAGCAGCTTGCGAAGAACGCGCACGAAAGCCATGGTCGTCGCGACCGGCTGGCCTTTGGATCCGGTTGCGAACTCGTCGTAGAGCTCGTTCTGCGGGAGCTCGAGCTTCACCCGAGGTTTGGTCCTACGCTGAGGCAGGTATCCCCCGAGCGCGTGTCTACGCGCCAGCAGGTACTGGACCTCGTCTGAGTTCTTCCCCGGATGGTAGTAGGGGGCTTCGCCTTCGGCGATCTCTGCGTCCTTGATCGGCAGTCCCAGACGGTCGCGGAACATCTTCAGCTCGACCTCGGAGAGCTTCTTGGCCTGGTGCGTGACATTCCGCCCCTCGATCCCCTCGCCGAGGGCCCATCCCTTGACGGTCTTAGCGAGGATCGCCACGGGCGCGTCCTTGAGCTGGATGGCGGTGGCGTAAGCCGCATACAGTTTGCGGTAGTCATGGCCCCCGCGCCGCAGCCGCTTGAGATCGTCATCGGACAGATGCTCGACCATCGTCTTCAGCCGCGGGTCAGGACCGAAGAAATGGTCTCTGATGTATGCGCCGGATTCGACTGCATACTTCTGGAACTGTCCATCGACCGTTGTGTTCATCTGGTTGACGAGCACGCCATCGCGGTCGCGCGCGAGTAGCTCGTCCCATTCCCGGCCCCACACGACCTTGATGACATGCCACCCTGCGCCGCGGAAGATCGATTCGAGCTCTTGGATGATCTTGCCGTTGCCACGCACAGGTCCGTCAAGACGCTGCAGATTGCAGTTGACGACGAAGATCAAGTTATCGAGCCGCTCTCGCGCCGCTATGGACAACGCAGCCATCGATTCGGGCTCGTCCATCTCACCGTCGCCGACGAATGCCCACACGCGCTGATCGGAGGTGTCCCTGATGCCGCGGTGCTGCATGTAACGGTTGAAGCGCGCTTGGTAGATCGCATTCAGCGGCGACAGCCCCATCGAGACCGTAGGAAACTCCCAGAAGTCGGGCATCAGTCGCGGGTGCGGATAAGAAGACAGGCCATCGCTGAATGCTTCCGCGCGGAAGTTGTCGAGTTGATCTTGAGAGATGCGGCCCTCGAGGAAGGCGCGCGCGTAGATACCGGGTGAGCCGTGACCTTGGATGAAGACCTGGTCGCCGCCGCCCGGCATGTCGTGGCCGCGGAAGAAGTGATTGAAGCCCACTTCGTAGAGCGATGCCGCCGACGCATAGGTGGCCAAGTGCCCGCCGATGCCGGTGTTCTTCTTGTTGGCGCGCATGACCATTACCACCGCGTTCCACCGGATGATCTGTCGAATGCGCGACTCGATCTGTTCGTTGCCGGGAAAGTACGGCTCTTCCTCGGGAGAGATGGTGTTGATGTAATCGGTAGACACCATCGACGGCAACCCGATCTGGCGCGCCCGTGCGTGATGCATGATCCGGTGAAGCAGGAAACGCGCCCGGGCAGGCGAGGTGTCGATCACCTCGTCGAGCGCCTCGATCCACTCGGCGGTTTCACCGGGATCGATATCTGGCAGCTGATCCTTGAAGGCGTCGTACATAGCTACAAGCGTAGGACGTCGGGAGCTTTTGGCAAGCTCATGCGGGGGCCGAGCGCGCCGCGACCCTGAGGGCTAGGCCCCCGATCACGAAACCGAACGCTGTGGTCAAGAGGATCCCCATCTTCGCCTCGTCCACCAGGAAGGCGGGCGCGAAGGCAAGCGTCGCGACGAACAAAGGGATCGTGAAGCCGATACTGGCAACGCAGCCCAGAGCGACCACGTGGCTCCACGCGACACCCTCGGGAAGCGAGCCCACGCCGAGTCTCACCGCGATCCACGCGCCCAGGCTGATGCCGGCGAGCTTGCCGGCGATGCGCGCCACGACCACGGCGACGGAGACCTCCGAGGTTGCGGTCGTTCCGATCCTCGCCAGCACGATCGGGAGCCCCGCGTTCGCCAGTGCGAAGAGCGGCAAGATCAGGAAGCTAGTCCAGGGATGAAGAAGATGTTCCACACGCTCGACGATGCTGACCCCCGCAGGGACCAAGAGCCCGAGGGCAACACCGGCGATGGTGGGTGGCACGCCCGACTGAAGCGTCAGCCACCACAATGCTGCGCCGAGCAGAATGTAGAGAGCCGCCGGCCCTCGACGGTTATGGGCCAAGTAGCCCGTCCCCGCGAGCAGCACAACCGCGGAGATCAAGAAGGGCCACCTGATGTCGGACCCGTAGAACAGGGTGATGACTATCAAGGTCCCAATGTCGTCCGCAACGGCGAGGGTCAACAGAAGAACCCGCAGACCTTGGGGAAGTCCTCGGCCGAACAAAGTGAGTGCACCCAACGCGAACGCGATGTCTGTGGCCATGGGGATCCCCCATCCGTGCCCAGCAGCACCGCGTGTCATCAACAGATAGATAGCGGCTGGGAGTGCCATCCCGCCTACGGCGGCGAGAACAGGGAGGGCTGCGGCGCGGCGGTCTCGGAGCTCGCCGCTAACCAACTCGCGCTTGATCTCGAGGCCCACAACAAAGAAGAACAAAGTCATGAGCCCCTCGTTGATCAGAGCGCGCGCGTTGGCCGGCAGACCGATGCGCGACGGATGCCATGGAAGATGACCCGTCCATATCGAGTCGTACGAGCCGAACGCGAAGCTCGCCCACACCAGAGCCACCGCCGCGGCGGTCAGTAGAAAGAAACCACCCGCGACCTCGGTATCGAGGAAGTCACGCACTGCGGTGGAGAGGCGAGCGCCGGCGCCGGGCAGATCCAACGAGCCTTCATCCGGGTCTTGAAGTGAAGCCATGTGACCTCCTGGTGGCACGACTCAGTGACTGCCGACCAGACTTCCCGGCTCCCCGCTTCCTACTCTATGACGACATCTATGACGACGACGCTTCATTCCGACCAGTCATCCTCCGAGCGAGCGCCATCTTGCGGCGCCTGAACCGAAGTCAGATCGCTTAGGAATTCGTACGTAAGCTTCACCGATTGACCTTGTTTCACCAGACCGAGAGCCTTCAGCGCCTCGGCATAAACCTCGAGCTGGTCGGCTTCTTCGGATCGCCCGAATCGCCGGCCGGTCTTGAAGTCAACGATCTCGAGTCCCCCATCGTCGGTTTCGTAGACCGCATCGATGCGCCCTCGGATCAATCTGCCGTCTTTCTTCAACGTGAAGGGAACCTCGACCATCGGCTCGCCGGAGGGCAGCATTGCGATCTTGCGGTTGCCATAGCGGTCCTTCCACCGGTCCAGGCTTTCGGCCATACGGCTGGGAACGGTGATCTGCGAGGGCTCGTCGAGCTCGCCTTCGTCGGGGAAAGGCGACATCCCGCGGCTGCGCTCCTCGATCAAACGATGAACCTCGGTTCCGATCCGGCGAGCAGCCGTTGGGCGCTGGGGCAAGGGACGAACGAGATCCCACGCGGTCAACTCGCCTTTGACCAGACTGACGTAAGAGGTGGCCGAGAGCATGTCGGGCACCTCAGGTTGGATCGACATCGCAGGCTGTACTGCCGCTGCAAGCACGCCGAGATCATGCTCGTGCGTCGAACGCAACTCTTCGGCCTCTTCCCGCTCATGGGAGGGCAAACCGTCTACGAGCGAGCCGGCGTCCATGTCGCCGGCCACGACTGCATCTGCAACACTGCCCCAACCCTCGGGAAACAAGGGATCCTCCAGGCCGATACGCGGCGGCGGAGGCCATTCCCGTCGGTCCCCCATCGCCTCGAACAGAGGATTCTCTTCCGGCTGGTCATCGCGACGAACGACTTTTACCAGACCCCGTTCTGCAAGCGCGTCCAACTCCTGCCAGAAGGGCGATGGGCCTTTGAATATCTTGTCCCGCCCGTACCACCACGATGCGGTGACTGCTAGCCGCTGCTTGGCGCGAGTGAGCGCGACGTAGAAGAGCCGCCTCTCGTCTTCGATGGCGCGCTCCTTCACTGCCTTGGTGAAGGCGGGGAGCTTGCCGTCGAAGCTAGGTAGATGCTCGCGGTCCTCCCGAACTTCGTAGGGCAACTCCTGGTAGCTCGTAAGGGGATTCAACGCACGGGTGTTAGGGAAGATCGAGTACGTTGGCGAGCCGTCTTTGCCCACTTTGGATGCCACTGAAGGCACGAACACGCACTCGAACTCCAATCCCTTGGCCGAGTGGACGGTCATGAGCTTGACCGAATCATGATCGGCGGGCTGGGTCGCCTCCATCGTTTCGTCCGCTACTTCAGCCGCGTCGAGGTAGGCAATAAAGCTGCGCAGAGTGGCTTCGCCCTCCAAGGGGGCGAACGACGCTACCTGATCGAAGAAGTTGGAGATGTTCTGGCGTGCGGACGCGGCTGTGCGGGAGTGTGACGATTCCAGCGCATCGAGAATGCCCGCCTCGCGGATGATCTCTTGGACCAATTCCAGCAGCGGACCGTTCGACTTCTTGCGCAGTGCAGTCAGACGGTCGGCGAACATGGTGAGGCGTTGTTTGGCTACGGCTCCCAAGTGTTCGATCTCGCCGAGATGCCCCAACGCTTCTACCAGGGCGTAGCCGACGTCCCCAGGCTCAATATCACGCGCCGCCTCCGCATCGCCTTCCGCGAGCCGCCTCTTGAACTCGGAGTTCTGCGACGCGGCCCAGCGCGCCATCAGCGACAGGTCCCGATAGTGGATGCGCCAGCGCGGGCCGAGCAGGATGCGTCCCAGCCACCGGTTCGCCCCCGGTTTCGACTCCAATGCTCGCAACCACGCCACAACTTCGGTTACTTCCGGCGTTTTGAGCAAACCTCCCAAGCCCACTACCTCGACGGGGATCTCCTTCTCTTCCAAGGCCTGCAGGAGCATGTCCATCGTTGCCTTACGTCGGACGAGGATCGCGATGTCCTTCCACGACACTGACTCGCGACCCTCCGCGGTCGAAACGTCGTGAAGCCGTTCGCACTCCTCGGCTATCCAGGTGGTCTCCTCGCGCTCGTCAGAAAAGAGCCCTATCGAAACCTGTCCAGTTCCATTGCCCGGTTGAGGGCGAAGAGGATCTCCGGGCCGCCGTTCGGGGTCGATTGGAGCGACTACCTGGTTGGCGACCTCGAGGATGTGCGCGCCGGAACGGAAGTTTTCCGAGAGTGAGACGGGTGGGTATCTACGCCCATCCGCGCGCGGGAAATCTTCGGGAAAGTTGATGAGGTTGAACATCGTTGCCCCTCGCCAGGCGAAGATGGCCTGGCGCGCATCGCCGACCGCCGTGATAGCGCCCCCCGGCTCGACCAATGCCTGCAACATCCTCCGCTGAGCCACATTCGTGTCTTGGTACTCGTCCAAGAGGACGAAGGCAAACCGCTTCCTGAGCGCCTCGCGCACCTCGTCGTTCTGCGTCAATACCTCCACTGCTTTGGTGACTTGGTCCCCGAAGTCGATACGTGAGAGGCGACGCTTCTCGCGTGTGTAAGCGTCGACCACGCGCACGAGCTCTTTTCGCTGTTGGCTTGCGGTCACGATCTTGTCCTCGACGCCCGCCAGCGACAACATGCGATCCGCAGCTGCATCGATATCGCTTAGGTCCACCATGTAATCCGAGACCGAGCCGGCTAGACCAAGCGTTGGGCCCACCACATAGCTCGACCGGATCTCGAGTGCTTCGAAGGGCGCGATGTCGTCCAGGCAGGACAGGACCAATTGCCATTGCTGGGCTTCCGACAGCAGGCCAGCTTCCGGCTCGACGTCAACAAGCAGTCCATAGTCATGCACGATTCCAGCCGCGAACGCGTGGTACGTCTGCACGGTCACGTTCTCTCCGGACTCGTCATGCATCCCAGCCAGGGCAAGGTGGACCCTTTCCTGCAACTCAGCGGCGGCTTTGTTGGTGAAGGTCAGCCCGAGGATCTGAGATGGGGACAGCGCTTGAGTCTCGAGCGCCCACGCGATGCGCGCAGCCATCACCGCGGTCTTGCCCGAGCCTGCGCCTGCGATCAGGTACTGGGGTTCCAATTGGTGGCTGATGGCACGCCACTGCTCGTCGGTTGGTTCGTGACCCTTGAGAGCGTCGCGTATCGCTTGTGAACTGCGGGGGTCGCTCATGCGGGCAACTCCTTGCCTTCGGACCAGAGCGGACAAAGCGGCTTGAATCTGCACCACTGGCAGTTCGCCTCGGGGTTGGGGCGGAAGTCTTCCTGCAGGACACCTGCGATGAGGTCGGGTAAACGCTCGATCGCCTTTTCAGCTTCTTCGGGAGTCTGGCAGCGTCTGACGACATCGTCGCGGACCAGCGGGACCCCCGGATACACAAGCTGCATCGAGGAGGGCTCGCCTAATGACGAGAACTCTGGGTCCGATGTGACCGCGAGGTGGTAGATCGCAAGTTGCAGAGACTCCTTAGCCTCCTCCCACGAGACTGCGTGCCGTGAGGTCTTGTAGTCGCTGACGATCAGGTTCTTGCCCTTCTTGTCGACGCGGTCGATGCGCCCCGTGATGCGATGACCATCGAGGTCCACCTTGAAGCTGGTCTCGGCCTTCACGGATGTGCCGGGGTGCAGGTAGAGCCCGTAACGCGTGATCATCGTTTGCCCGTCGCGATAGAACTGACGGGCAACAGCGCGATTCGGGAAGACCGCAGGGTCGAACAATTCGTCGAAGCGCGCGAACGCCGCCGCCGGCTCAACGGGCAGTGCACCGGTCTCGAGCTCCTCGTACACCTTGTGGATCCAGGATCCAAACGCCATGTTGTGACTCGATTCAGGATCGAGGCCAAGCACGACGGACAACAGGTACTGCAATCCGCAGTTGTCGTAAGTAGAGATGCGCGAGTAGCTCGTGCGCAGCTTTTCGAGCGGCATGTTCTCCTCGGGATCGTTCTGTTGAACGCGGATCGGGATGGCGCCTTCGCTCCACTCCCATCGCCACCACCACTCTGCTGGATCCGCCCCGCGGCAGGCTGGATCGAGCTCGTGGACGCGGGCGATGGAAGCTAGGGCGGCCACACGCTCACTCAGCGAGGCAGAGAGGTCCGAGAGTGTTCTGCGATAGCGCGCCGCGGCTTCTGAGAATGTGAGCGGGGGGGTAGAGGAGGCAACCTCGACCTCTGGCATCGCGCCTGTTAGCTCTTCGAGGAAGCGGCTCGGGTCGCCCCTGCGCGAGGGCCCGGGAGATGTGGTCACGATGCAGCGAGCTGTCGCCCGCGTCACCGCAACATAAAAGACGCGCCGGTCCTCCATCTCGTTCTTGCGGGAGCGAGTTACTGGATCGGTCTCCTCCAGAAAATATGGATCAAACAATCCGGTGGCGCGGTGTCCTTTCGGGATGGCCCCGTCGACCACGCCCCCGACCGCGACGATGGACCATTCCCTTCCCTTGGCTCCGTGGAAGCTCGTGATGGTGACACCGGCTCCCGCACGCTCAGGCGGCAACCATGGGTCCGAACCGAAGTCGGCGCGCGCTATCCCGTCCAGATATTCCGAGAACGTGCCACTGCCGCGTCGCCGTTCCACGAAGCGACCGAGGGCGCGTGAAAACGCAACCAGCGCATCCAGATCGCGGTTGGCTGCATCCGCAAGGCTCTTGCGCGCGCTCGTTTGCAGCTCGTTGCAAAGGTGGGAGCGTTCCCAGAGGACCCAGAACGCTTCGTCGGCGGGGGCATCTGCCTTTGACCGCAGCAAGTCCCGAAGCTCTATCAACTCGCGAAGTTTGCTCCGAACATCCTCATCCTCTTCAAGGTCGTCGGGACCGGCAACCATCGCGGCAAGTGATCGCTTCGACACTCGCGCCGTGCGCTCGAGTTCCCGAACTGTGGCGTCCTCGAGTCCGATGAGGGGTGAGCGCAGCAGTTGCGCCAGTCCCTCGTCACTTGGTTCCTCCGCGAGAGCAAACTTAGCGAGCTCGCTAAAAGCACGCACGATCGGCTCTCGAGCGAGCGGCCGGTCCGGTGCGCTTATCGAAAAGGGCACCTCGAGCGCATCGAGCGCCCGTTCCAGTGGAGGCAGCATGGAGCGCGGTGAAGTGAGAAGTATGGCCATGCCCTCGTAAGGGACGCGGTCGGTCAGGTGAGCATGTCGAAGAGCTCTGGCGATCGCGTCGGCTTCGGCTCCAAAGTTGCCAAACCGGTGCACCTCGAGAGTGCTAACGCCGGCAAAGGACGAGGGCCGCGTCTCTCGGCGACCATTGCGAGCGATGAGCCCCGCCGCGTCGGCGCCATATGCCGAGCCAAGACGATAGGAAGTCGGCAGGACCACCGTCCCGTGATCGCCGAAGTCCTGGTCGAAGTTTCCCATCCACTCCGGGTCGGCTCCTCTAAAGGTCTCGATCGCCGAATCGGGATCGCCTGCGAGAACGAAGGAGCGATCGGTCCCACCCTGGGTAAGGAAATGCAGCATGCGGCGCTGCACGAGAGCCAGCTCCTGTCCGTCGTCAACCAAGACATGGATGAACCGCCGATGCATCGCTTCACGCACATCGTCGTGGTTGGCAAGCAATTGAACCGCGTCGTCGAGCAAGCTCGGGTAGTCGACCCGCGACCGCCGGCGTAACCGATCGCGGTGGGCTTTGAAGAAGCGGATCACTTCAGCCCACGCGGGACGAGCTTGCGCGAGAGCCTCGAGTTCCGGCGGATCGAGCACCCGTTGCTCGGCCCGGATGCAGAAGTCGACTACCTCGTCGACGAACCCGCGATTGTGCAAGAGGTGGCGGTGGTGCGGCCAATTCGCCTCGTTCTCCGACGCGAGCGCGTCGCGCACGTCGCCCCAGTGTTCGGGGCTGGTCAGCAGGACGGGCGGCTCGGGATAGGCAAGACGGTCGTAATGCCGGCTAACGAGGTGGTTGGCGAGGCCGTGCCACGTGTAGACGGGCACTGCGATGAGGGCCTGAAGATCCTCTTCGAGGAGCAGCCGGCGGGTCAGCCTGTCCTGCAGCGCGATCTTTTGGGTGCGGTTCGGCACCAAGAACAAGATCCGATCGGGTGAGCACCCCGGGCTCCGTGCGAGGCGGACGAAACGCTCTTCGAGCGCATGGGTCTTGCCCGTACCCGGCCCCCCGAAGACGCACAGAGAACCGGAAACATGCTCAACGACGCGGCGCTGAGCGTCGTCGAGATCGATAGTTCTCGTGTCGAGCATCATGGTCCTCGCCTACATCCCGGGTCGAATTCTCTGAGGGAACGCTACAGGGCACCTGTGACAGAAAGTCGAGCAAATCCAGCCTCTTTCCGCAGTGCTGCCCCATACTCCTCCCTCCGGGGGTGCTCCATCGGGCCGCCGGAAGGAACCACTAGCGGGAGGCCCCATGGAACGTCCACCTCTGCCGGAATGGGAGGGCGAACTGATCGAAGAAGCCATAGTGGAGGCCGAACGCCGCCTCGAGGCCGAGAAGAGCCTGGCCCGCAAGAGGGCAGTTCAGCTTGCCCGCGAGCAGGGCTACCACCGGCTCGCAGTCGCGATCGACCGGCCCCCGACAAGCAAAGTCAGCAGCAGGCAGCTGTCGTTCTTCCGCAACGACCCCACGCTGTTCGACGACGCCGGCTGATCGGATTAAGACTTAGCGGCATGCGCCGCAGCATGACGATCTCGCTGGCCACGGTACTGGCTGTCACCCTCCTGCCACCTTCCGGCCACGCCGTTCGGGACCCGGCGCACACTGTTCCATTCCCCCCGCACGCCGCTCTAGTCCGCGCGCACACCGTTGTTCTTCGGGCGCACACTGTTCCACTTCTCGCGCACACTGTTGTTTTTCCAGCACGCCGTCATCCCGTTGCCAGCCACGCGCGCCCGGCATGGAAGCAGAAGATCGACAGCACCATCGGGGGGCGGTCGGTGTCTGTGGCCGTTCGCTCGCAGGGCCGGCCCCTCTATTCACGAGCGGCGACGGAGGCACGCGCCCCCGCATCGAACATGAAGCTGATCCTGTCGATGGCGTTGCTTCATAAGTTTGGCTCCCGCTACCGCCTGCCGACCCTCGCGGAGAGTCGGGATGGCGGCGCGGTCATCAGCGGGAACCTCTGGATCCTGGGCCGAGGTGATCCCTCGGTAGCAGAGGCAGGGAGCTTCGCAGCCTCCATCCCCTTCGGGGCTACCCGGCTCGGACGGCTGGCCCGCAAGATCAAAGCCGCAGGGGTTCGCGCGATCCATGGAAGGGTCATGGGCAGCACCGGCTACTTCGATCACGATTGGTTCGCGCCCGGCTGGAAGCGCCACTTTCCCGTAGATGAGATTGCATTGCCATCCGCACTGACCTTCAACGGCAATGTCGCCGGGGGTAGAAACATAGGTGACCCCGAGCGAAGGGCTGCCGTCGCGCTCACGAACAAACTGAGAAAGCTCGGCGTCGCGGTGTGGCATCACGCCAGTGCAGGCATTCCCCCGATAGGGCTTCGCGAGATCACCCACGTGACTTCCCGACCTCTGTGGATGTTGCTGAGGTACATGGACCGAAAGTCTTCCAATTTCTTCGCCGAGGTCCTGGGAAAGAGGCTGGGGCTCGAGCGCTTCGGGCGCCCGGGAACGATCGCCAAGGCCGCCGAGGCGATCTCTAGCTGGGCACGGGCCCACGGCGTTCCCGTGCGAACCTATGACGCCTCCGGCCTCTCCTACTTCGACCGGGTCTCGGCTCGGGGCATCGTCCGGCTGCTGACCGTTGCCGACAGGAGCAGCTGGGGCGGGCTCTTGCGACGATCCCTTGCCACCGGCGGGGAGGGCACTCTGAAGGATCGTCTCGCCGGTGTGCGCGTGCGCGCCAAAACGGGCACGCTCGACGGTATCTCCGCTCTGTCGGGTTGGGTGTGGCTGCGCAGACGTAGCAGGTGGGCGAAGTTCTCGATCCTAGACCACGGTATGTCCGCGACACGAGCTACGGGGATCGAAGACACCATCGTGCGAACCATCTCGAGGTTCGCGAGCTGAGGCTTCTATGCGACTCGGGGAAAGACTGAGGGCGGGCCGGTTTCCCGGACCCGCCCAAACTGCGTTTTTCA